>JARLHD010000178.1 GCA_031292435.1 Ignavibacteriaceae bacterium | reverse complement strand
GCCTATTCATTATTCAATTCCTTAACTCTTTCTCAAAATAGAAATCCTTTTTGTCCGGAAAACTGGTAATTTATACAGAGATATAAAATAAATAATTAAAATAATATTGGTAAATGCTTTATATTAAATAATGTTTTTATTATAAAAAATATTATTTGCTAACTCAAATCCAATTGGGATTATATTATGATTAGAAATTTTAAATTAACTCTGATTTTCTTTTTTACCATTAGCCTTGTATCAATTAATTATGCAAATCCTTTTTTCAAAGAGAGCAAACTGCCTTTCTTTGCCCCACGATTTGATAAGATTAAGGATGCCGACTTTAAACCTGCTTTCGAAGAAGGAATGAAGCAGCAGTTAGCCGAGGTGGATAAGATAGCCAATAATCCTAAACCATCAACGTTTGACAATACACTTATACCCTTGGAAAAAAGCGGCCAGTTACTCACAAGAGTTTCTCTTGTTTTTAATGCAATCACAGGAGCCAATACTGATACAGTATTGCAGAAATTACAAGAGGAAATATCACCAAAACTTGCTGCGCAAAGTGATGCGATTTATCTTAACTCCAAACTGTTTGAACGAGTTAAATCAATTTATGACAAACGCAGCCGGCTTAAATTGGATCCTGAATCAGAGCGCCTGGTTACACACTATTACGAGCAATTTGTACATGCAGGTACAAATCTTTTAGCAGGGGATAAAGAAAAATTGAAAAAGTTAAATGAGGAAGAGGCAACTTTAATAGCAAAATTTATAAATAAGTTATTGGCAGGTACAAAAGCCGGCGCTTTAGTAGTCGATGATGCTTCAAATCTATCCGGACTTTCAACTGAAGATCTGAAAGCGGCTGCACAGTCAGCATCAGAACGTGGTCTTTCAGGAAAATGGATGATACCATTGCAGAATACAACTCAACAGCCATCGCTCCAATCTCTGGAAAATAGACAAACGCGTCAAAAATTATTTGAATCTTCATGGAACCGCACAGAACAGAATGATTCAAACGATACCCGGTCAATTATTGAACGCATTGCAAAAATACGTGCAGACAAAGCCAAACTGCTGGGCTTTTCAAATTATGCCGGCTGGGTTCTCGAAAATCAAATGGCAAAAACTCCCCAGGCTGTTGAAAAATTCCTTTCCACGCTGGTTCCTGCTACTATCAATAATGAAAAAAAAGAATCTGCGGATTTACAGGATTTTATAAATAAGTCAGGTGCGGATTTTAAACTGCAGCCGTGGGATTGGAATTATTACGGGGAAAAACTTCGCAAAGAACGATTTAATCTGGATGAGTCACAAATTAAGCCCTACTTCGTTCTTGATAATGTGCTTCAGAAAGGATTATTTTATGCGGCACATGAGCTTTATGGTTTAACCTTTAAAGAACTTCATAACATTCCTGTATACCAAAAGGATGTACGAGTCTTTGAAGTAATAGACAAAGACGGTTCCCCCATGGCACTTTTTTATGCCGATTACTTCAAAAGGGATAATAAGTCTGGTGGAGCATGGATGGATAATTTAGTAATTCAATCAAAACTTTTAGGTAAAAAACCTGTTGTTTTTAATGTAACAAACTTTACTAAACCCGCTGAGGGAGAATCAGCTTTATTAACGATTGACGATGTTACAACTATGTTCCATGAATTCGGACATGCCTTACATGGAATTTTTGCTAATCAGGAGTATCCAAGTCTTTCCGGCACAAACGTACCCCGTGATTTTGTTGAAATGCCTTCACAGTTTAACGAACACTGGGCGTTCTATCCAAAGGTTCTGCAAAACTATGCATTGAATTATAAAACCGGAAAACCTATGCCTCCGGAATTGGCTGAAAAGATTAAAAAGGCTCAGCTTTTTAACCAGGGATATGATTTTACTGAAGTCCTTGAAGCTGCCGATCTTGATATGGCATGGCATACTTTGTCTGCCGAGGAACCATTGCAAAATTCTGATGAATTTGAGATAAATAGTCTTAAAAAAGATAATCTGTATATTCCTGAAGTACCTTCACGCTACCGGTCAAGTTATTTTATGCATATCTGGGGAAATAATTATGCTGCCGGTTACTATGCTTACCTCTGGTCTGAAATGCTTGATGATGATGCATTCGACTGGTTCATTAACCATGGTGGACTTACCCGTGAAAATGGCGAGCGTTTTCGCAAAATGATTCTTTCACAGGGAGCTACGAAAGATTATAATCAAATATTCCTGGAGTTTACAGGGCACAATCCACGGATTGATCCAATGCTCAAAGATAGAGGTCTGGAATAAAAAAATAAATAATAAAGCCTCAAATAAACGAATAGATCGATATTTGAGGTTTAATTTATAAGAGCAGAGAGAGAGGGATTAGCCCAGGTATTATAAATTTAGCTATTTAAGCTCAATATAGCATCATTTCAGAGATATCTTATTTACCATCTATCATACTGGTATTGTGGTGTTTATAGTTTATAATGCAGTGCGGTTTATAGAGTTAAATTCAATCAAATTTACTTTTACAAAAAGAAAATCCATCTAATCATTCCTTGAGAAAAATTGTTGTACCGAAATTTCAGGGGTAATAAAATTCAAGAGTGAAGAAAATAACTTGACATTTATATTAAAATATTATATATTATTTCATTGCAATTCGAAACAAACCCCCTTCACAAGATAAAAATTCACCCTATGATTTAGTATGATATCATATGATTTTATATGATAGTTCAGTGCTATATCAGTTCTATAAAGATTCTATGCCAGTAGTATAGATAGGTTGATAAGGGGGGAATTAAGACGGACAGAAAGTCCATTTAGGATGCCAATTTGACATAGTGCTACGATTTTTGTTAGACAGTAAATTGAAATCATCTAAAAAGTGGATTATTTGAATCCATAGACAGGACAGGAATTGATCTTGAATTTGGATATCATGATGGTGGAACAATTGAAACCGAAGTGGGAAAAACCTTTTCAGTAGTAGTAATTATTTGTTTATTCAGTCCTTTTGATAAAACCAAAAAATCATACAGGTTGTACACATAAAGTAAGGAATTAGTGAATTTTCAAACATCGGAAATATATAAAATCAGACTACCACTTGACGCTGACGCACAACAGGAAATTAGTTTATATCAAAATTGCACAATTCATAATTGTGTATTATTTGATGAGTTAAACGGGGGTCCTCATAAATGGATAATGACAAATCCGGTAGAACTGGATTTGAATTTGGAGGAGGGGGAGGAAAAGGAGGATTAGCTCCAGATTTTAATCTCATTAGTGATTGAAAAGAGAAAGATTAAAGAATTCTAAGTTGAATTTGAGGGTGGTTAGATAACGTACTCATACAGCAAATATTGAAATTTGTATAATTAACACTTTAACATTAAAGATTACCAAAATGTTACTAAGAACTATTGTATTTATTGTATTTATTGCATCATTTGTAGAGGAATTCAACAAAAAAAGCCTCAAAACAGTGTTTTTCTACTGCATTTGAGGCTCTTTTTAATAGTGCGGAGAGGGAGGGAATATCCCAAGGAACATAAATGTTGAGAAATCTTCATAATTTAGCACCTTTTCTGAGTATAGTTACCAAAATATAACCATGAAGTTAGAAATTCTATATAAAAATCACCTAGGAATAAAATAGATTCACATAAAGGTTAATAAGTTCAGTTGCAGAAAAGAAAGTTGAAATTACTTTTAACTAAGTTGTATCATTATTTTAGACAAGTTGCCTAAATATTAAAATATTTTTATAGTTTAAAATTATAGGGTATAATTATGCTCATGGTGGAATATATCTTATAAATTTTGAAGATTTAGACTCAGAATAGTGGCTAGAATGGAATTACCTAGTTTAAGAGGGATCATTCAAATTAATGCTAATTATTGTACTTCAGAATTAAAAATAATTCTTGACATGTGATAAAAAACACCGTATGTTAGAATTGTCACTATGCTTATTAATGAACAAGTGTTCTAGATTTCCGCTTAGAATGGTTTAGGGCTTATATAAAAATTCGGTATAAAATTATTTTTAATATGAGTAAGGAATTATTACTCTAATTCCCTAAAGGAAGGTCTATGAGAATATTTTATCTAGTCAGCATATCTCTACTGATTATTTCTAATAATCTATACCCTCAACTAAAAATCAAAGAAAAGATTGATATCAAACCAATTTCTAAAACCACATCAAATGCAACAGGTGGAGACCTTAGATTTGTTCTTAGTGTTCCGAACCAGGGACCCAATAGTTCTTTTCATATTGGAGATAGCTGTGGTTTTTCTGGGGCAAGTTGTGATATTACGTTTCATAATACAAGTTCAAGTTATGAGTTTAATTTTAATTTTGATGTAACAGTCGGTGTGTATTATGAATTTAAAATATACTTTTGTGGTTATTTGATTGATAGTAGCAGTGGACTTGGGATGCAATTATATGGAACATGTTCTCCCAGTTGTTATGATTCGCGTTGGACCAACTTCAGGGGCCTTGATTTGGAAGGTACTGGAGGGTCCGGTAATTATATCGGAAGTAACGTTGTAATTAATGTAGATACAGACAATAATATATGCGATAAAGGAGTTTTCTGGAATGCATTTGATACTTTATTCTTAAGATTATCCACGTCACATGCTGAATTCTTTAATCGTGTAACACAACGGTTAGTAGGTAACTCCGTATCCTGTAGCCTTAATGATAGAGATAATTATTTTATAATTTCTAAATTACCATCAACTGCTGCTCCTGAAATAGATACTCTCACTGCCATATATGAGGGAATTTCAACTTCCACAAATATTATGCTTGCGCCTCAGGGAAGATTTTATATTTCCAAAGATGAATTTTATTATCCCAAAGCAATTAATTTACATCTAGATCCTTATAATGCCCCCGATGGTTATGATGGAACTCTTGAATATATCCCGGCTATTTTAAGAATTGCCCAAGGTAATCAATATGTTTCTATTATTGATAGGGGTACCTTTGATACACTTGGAGATAATATCACTTTGTATGCTGCTGATCTGAATAGATATGCGTTAGTAGTTAACAACCCTTCATTAGCAGAAGATTCTACTAAGATAGTTGTTGAATATGAGTTATTGGGTAATATTCAAGCTGATACAATTTATTTAAAACCTTCACTATTTGTAAATATTATTCCTCCGGTAGTAGGTTCGGGAGATACAGCAACTGTAATTATTCAAAGAAAAAATGCTTATACCGGTGAGTTAGAGGAATTTTTACCTAGTTCAGGTTTTGAAATTGGCATACTTGATGGATGCATAAATGGTAATTGTCTAGTGGAGGGCAAACTTGCTTATTACTTTGATTCTGTAAAGGTTCCAATAAGGTTTGTTGCAGCAAATCATATTGATAGTGGAGAAGTTAAGATTAAAGTTGGCTATACTGAAGATATCTCAGCTTGTGTTTCGCTTTCACATTGGAATAAGAAAAATCCAACATTGAAGAATGAAAAAATAAATAATTTACCTAAAAGGGACATAGAAAAATTTATTTTAGAAAAAAATAATAAATCAAACAAAAAAAAGAATATAAATGCTAGTAATGCTTTATCTCCTAATTTGGATGGACCTCATTGTTTTATAGATCCTTTTATAAATATGGTTTCTGTTTGTAAACAATTTTTTGTCAAGAATTATAAATTAATAATTATTTCACCTACGAAGTACACCAAAATTGAAGAAATATCTAAAGAACCAAAAATGCCACCAGTTTTATGTAAAGCAATATTATTAAATTATTCTGGAAATGTTAACTTCGATTGGGAGTATTGGGTAAGTTACACATCACAAAGATGTGATTTTCATGACACTATTATTAAACAGAAAATCTATCATTATGTAGCTGTAGATTGGCCGCGACTATGCTCCCGTGTTGCTAAATTTTGTTTTATTGGGCGATCCTCTTCTCAAGGGCAAAATGAAATTACCACTACGTGGAAAGTTGGGTTTATAGCCGATAGTTTACAACCAATGTACGTAAAGGCGCCAATGCCACAAAGGGCAATTGGCATATACACAAAGGATGTGCATCCACCAGATAAAAAGCACCCAAATGTTTGGCATTGGCATGGTGAATACCCAGGAGATACCACGGAAATAATTCAAAAATGGGACCCTGGTGATGGAAAAGATGTATTTACTGGAGGTTGTGTTTGGGTTAAAGTCACTGCAAAAAAGGAAAATGGAGAAGTGATTGCTTGGGATACAACCACGGCAAATTTGATTTTAGGTAATAATCCAGACCCAAAAGATTTAGCATCCGCCACTGAAGATAAAAGGTTTAAGGCTATTCTGACACAAGAATCTGGTAATGTAAAACAATTTAGCAACGGAACAATGCAGAATAAACATTATCCATTTGTAGTGCCCAAAGGATTTCCTCTGTATGGTCACCCAAATGGATATGGATTAATGCAAATAGATAATTCACCAGAACCTTCAGAATTAGATCTTTGGAACTGGAGGAGTAATGTATACGATGGCAAAACAAAACTTAAGAACCTTATTGTTACAACAAAAAATTATTTGAAAAATAAGTATGCTGAAGATAGTCCAATTTTTCTAAAAAATTTATTTCAAAAATATAATGATGGAGCAAAAGGACACCAATATTCAATATGGGATGGTGATCAATTAATTGACAATATAGGTCATCAAGCATATGGTAATGCAGTATATAATATATATATAAACCCTAATAATTAGACAAGGATTAATATGAATTATTCAAAATGGTTAATGTTAATTTTCTCTTCGATATTCATGTTAGTAAAAACTATTGATGCTCAACCATATATTTATTCTGCTGGCTCAGATACATTAATTGATTCTATAAGTAATACTCCAACTTATAATATTTACAAGATTAATTTATCCAACGGACAAAAAGAAATATATGGTTTGGGTGATCAAAATGTTTCTTGGGATAATACTCAATCATGGGTAATCAATGGTATTGATGATTATACATTTCATGGTATATCTAATAGTTTTATAATTCCTATTTATCCATATTGTGCGGTTTATTCTCCAATAAGTTCTAAATTATTTATACTCGGAAACGAAGAAGATAGTGATGTATTATCGGTGATTAATAGTTTAACAGGAGAGGAGGAATTATCTTTAAGTCTTAAGGCAACATCCTCTTTAAATAATAAACAAATGTTCCTTTCTAGTGATAATAGTAGATTATATTTCGCTTTTTATGATACTGTTTTTATACCTTTAAGAGAAAATAAAATCAAAATTGCTGAATTATCAACGTCAACAAATAGAATAGTCCAGACAAAA
This sequence comes from Ignavibacteriaceae bacterium, assembly GCA_031292435.1. GTDB lineage: Bacteria > Bacteroidota > Ignavibacteria > Ignavibacteriales > Ignavibacteriaceae > Fen-1301. The sequence continues at coordinate 6,894 of JARLHD010000178.1, read as the reverse complement.
AATTTACAGGATATTGGGTTCCCAGGTTCTGACGGCTATTCAATAAAAGAAGGGAAAAATGGAAAAGCTATAATCGTATCGTACTTTTCTAATCATATGGGCTATCATTATAATATCTATAATTTTGAGAAGGACTCAAGTTCTTCTTTTATTTATCATCAGGGGGACTCCCATCCTTATTATACTAATAATGGTAAATACTTGGTAGTTAACCTAATTGATGACAGTTTAGATGTTGATCCTGGCGTAATACATCGACATAATACAGGATTATTTGAGATATACGACGTTACCAATCAGCTACTGGTAAAATCAATTCAATTACCACCAAGAAGGGATGTATATACATTCGATAATTTTCCCAACAATATTTACTACTATGACCACAATACTGAAACTGCAATTACTCTTAATATCGATTCATTAGTAAATAATTCTTCTTCTATTTCTAATCTCACTCCAGCTATAACATTTCCTGGATTTCAAAACTTTACTCTCGAAGTAAAAGGATCAAATTTCTCCACCAACTCAAGTGTTTTATGGAATGGGAATGAAAGAAAAACAGCCCTTGTATCGGATTCAATTCTTCACGCGGTAATAAATGCATCTGATATTTCTACGAGAGGTAATTACCGTGTAACAGTAAAAACAGGTTACGATATATCTGATACCTTGATGTTTTCAGTAGTAGACTCTCTTACAATCCCCGTACACCCAATACTTGAATGCGTGCAGAATAATGGTAATGGCACTTTTACTGCACATTTCGGATATCAGAACGATTTAGATAAAACAGTGTTGGTCCCAATTGGAGGTCAAAATAGTCTCTCTCCTGGCCAATCAGACAGGGGGCAAACAACAATATTCTATCCCGGCAAGCATGCCGATGTTTTCACTGTAGACTTCGACGGAAGCAATATCTCCTGGATACTCGATATGCAGATGAAATCAGCAAGCAGTAGCTCGCCACCATGCAATTAAAAAAAATAAGGACAGCTTATTAGAATTAAGGAGTTAAAATTATGGCCAAATATTTGTTTTACCTTGTTGTATTGATTTGTTTTCATATTACCTATGCTCAAACTAAATATGAACTAACTCCTGGTGTTAAAGGGAATGAATTAACATTAACACTTTCCAATATCTCTTCTAATATTAGTGCTTTAGATCTTAAAGCAAAAATATTAAAGCCATCATCATCTTTAATATTTAATAAGGATATACAAATCCTTGGTCAGGTAAATCCACACAATGAAACAGATATTAAATTTGTATTTGATGTAAAGCGAAACGCGCCTGTTAACAAAACTGATACAGTTGTAATACAAATTAATTCATCAAACGGAGTAAATGTTTCAAAGGAGTTTCTTTTTACTTATTTAGCTCCAAAAGATTATAAACTTGCACAGAATTATCCAAATCCCTTTAATCCATCTACAACAATTCAATACCAGCTTCCATTTGATAGCAGGGTAAGCTTAATTATTTATGATATTCTTGGCAAAGAAGTAGCAACATTAATTAACGAACAACAACCTGCCGGATTCAAAGAAATAACATTTAATGCTCAACGATTTGCAAGCGGTGTATATATATACCGTTTGTCAGCAGGTAAATTTGTGGATACAAAGAAAATGATGGTTCTTAAATGAAATTGTTCAGCTTATTGATTGTAACATTTTTAACATACCAGATTGTTTTGCCTCAGCCAAAAAATGTATATGTAAGTTCAGGTGCAGGTTTAGGAGGAAATGGAGCATTCAATAATCCCTTCAAAACTATTAACCAGGGTTTATCTTCTGCATTATTTGGCGATACTGTTCATGTAATGGAGGGCAATTATTATGAGAATATTAAAATGGTTAAAGGTATTTCTTTAATCGGAGATGGTCCGGATAAATGCATAATAAATGATAGCCTTCCTGAACTTAAAGCCGCTGATAGTTGCATAATTAAGGGGTTTACATTTAACCAGACAATCACATGTGTTGGTGTTTCTCCCGAAATAATTGATAATATAATTCATACCGCAGTTGGTTATCTTCCCGGAATCAGAATTATGTCAAATAGTTCTCCGGTCGTATTAAAAAACTATATTACTGGAGGTGAAGTTGGTATTACCTTACAATCAGGATGCAACCCTTTGATAGCAAATAATATTATTAGCGCCGCCTTAATGGGTATTCAGTCCTCAATGCATTGTAAATCCCAAATCATAAATAATGTTATAATAGCTGCAAAAGGATCAGTTGTTAACCTAATGTTTTCTGATTCTACAATTATTGAAAATAATATTCTATCTGGTTCCCCCAATGATTCAGTAAAAGGAATTTTAGTATCAAATTCAACTGGTGTTGTAATTTCTTATAATGATTTCTGGAATACTATAGAAACTAGTCCTGATAGTTCAGGCAATATGTCAGTAGATCCTTTATTCATAAATTATGATTCTTTCGACTATCATTATTCATCAGGATCTCCCTGTATTAATGCGGGAAACCCTAATTCTATTTACAATAACCGAGATGGTTCAAGAAATGACCTAGGAATTTATGGCGGTCCATATGGTTCCTTTGATATAATAACTACGGGTATAAAGAATAAAACTGAAAATATACGACCTAAAGATTTTGTCTTGGAACAAAATTATCCTAATCCTTTTAATCCATCGACAATTATTCAGTACCAGCTTCCGGCTAGTTGTAAAGTAATGCTTAAGGTGTGTGATATCTTAGGCAGGGAAATTGCTACCTTGGTAAGTGAATGGCAGACAGTAGGGATTAAGACCGTAACATTTAATTCTAAGAATCTGACAAGTGGTATTTATTTCTATACGCTTTCAACAGGCAATTTCACAATAACTAAAAAGATGATGATTTTAAAATGACCGGGTCTAAAATTAAATCTGGTCAAATAAGTTCTATTATAAAATAATAGCTAAAATGGAGATATGATATGGCTATAATACGTTTACTTATAATTTGTATCTTGTTAACAACCTCTGCAATTCCTCAAGGATTACGCTCTTACCAAAAAACAATGCCTATAAAAACTGAAACATTCAATGTAAAATTGATTTCTGATACAACAATATCAGGTGATACTTTAAGGCAAAATCAAGAATGGTCAGGGAACATAACAGTCACAGGTGAAATTGTAGTTCCTGATTCCATTACTCTTACGATTGATCATGGTACAAATATATATTTTTCAAATAATACATCATTAAAAATAATGAATGGGACAATTCTAACTTCTTGGTCAAATCAGCCCGACATTATTTTTAGATATAATGATTCTTTGGAAAACCGTGGATATATTATTTTTGATGGACTTCCTGCTAATGGTGGTATGTATGAAAATTATGGTTTTAATATAATTAAAGGAGGAGGAATTCAATATCTTAATAATGCCTATTGTGGATTGCATTATAGTATTCTGGATAGCTGTTGGGAAGGAATATATTTATATAATACGTCTGGATGCTATATTTCCTTTGTTACAATTAGAGATCCGCAGCAAAACGGAATCGTCGGACAAAATAATAATAATTGTTGGATAATATCTAGTGAAATAATAAAAACAAGTTCAAATAGTAATTATCAGAATTATCAGGGAATCTTTCTTGGGGATATGTCATCTGGCATAGTACAAGTAGACATAAGTGGTTTTTGTTGGGGTATCTATTTAGGGAGTTGGAGTTGGATGTATTCCGATTTATCTGAATCAAACAATCAAACTCAAAATAATAGATTGAGAAATAATGAAGTTGGAATTGGGGTCGGGTGGGGAAGTTATCTTGACGCAGGCTATGATTATTCGTTTAATAAGAATAGCATTTATAATAACTTATATTACGATATCTTTAGTTATACCGGTAGCGTTGCAAATATCTCCGGGAATTATTGGGGAGGTGGTCCTCTAACTAAATATTATTGTGATTCTACCTCATTCATTTTTGGGGGAGATGATTATTTAGTTAATGATCCATGGGATACCCTACTTAATAAAAGCAAGATCAAGAATAATATTAAAAATAATCGCGATTATTCGCAATTCAATATAAAGGAATTCGAGAAGCAGGGGAATAAAGGTGAAGAAATTAGCTATTATAAGTCTATTGTAAAAAAAGGGAATAATTCTCAGTTCGCATTATCACAATTATGCCGCATCAATAGAGAAACCCCTACAAATGCTTTATCAGACTATTTTCGCTCATTGTTAAAAATAGATAATAAAAATCATCCTTTAATTCAAAAGATAGTTGCGGATGATAACCTTCATAAAAATGAGTTCAAAGAAGCAATGTTGGGTTATGATAATATTATAGCTGAAAATTCAAACGAATTTATGGGAATTGATTCTAGATTTGAGAAATTATTTGCCTACCTGCATATTAAACACGATACCCTGAAAGCAAGAGAATTGTTGTCAGAGATTAAGGCAATCGGTTCAATAGATGTTGAGGTGGGTATGCGGACAAAAATAGCAGAAAATCTGTTATATAAAAATAATTATAGTACAACTGGAAAGACTAAAGAAGTACCAGTAGATTATCTTTTATCCCAAAATTATCCTAATCCATTCAATCCTTCCACAACTATTAAATATCAAATACCTGAATCAGGAATGGTTAGCTTGAAGATTTATGATATCCTTGGAAGAGAAGTTGCTAATCTGGTAAATGAATATAAAAATCAAGGAAAGTACGATATTAATTTTAATGCCTCAAAACTTGCAAGTGGTGTTTACATCTATCAATTTAGAGTAAATGATTATGTATCAAGTAAGAAAATGATTCTACTTAAATAATTATTTCATAATTATAATCAGAAAAGCGGTTGGTGAAAGCTGGCCGCTTTTTAATTATCGATCAATCATAGTAACATTTTTCAGGACCGCTAACCCCTAAAAATATTTATTAAAAACGCAATATTCGAAACTAATTTTAGCCCTTTTGCTTCTGGCACGCAGGAGTTCATGAGATTAAGTGTAGACTACCAAACAAAGTCCCATGAGATACTTTATCAGATGTTGACAAATAGAAACTATATAAAAGACTTGAACAGTATCTTTTGTACTTTAGCTTTCGATAAAACGCTTTTGAAATCAACAAGTATATTTTCCATAAAACAACTTAATAGTCCTAGTTAACCTCACTGCACTAATATCACTATTTTTATCTGATAATACTCGCCTCGGATTGTTCATAGGAATAGTTACCCAAAATTGACCAAAATCCGTGGGTGGTTAGATAACGTACTCATACAGCAAAAACTAAAAATTATGAAATAGATACTTTAACATTAAAGATTACCAAAATGTTACTAAGACCTATTGTATCTATTGTATTTATTGCATTATTTGTGTCGGATATCAACAAAAAAAGCCTCAAAACAGCGTTTTTCTACTGTATTTGAGGCTCTTTTTAATAGTGCGGAGAGGGAGGGATTGTCGGATGCTTAATAAATGTTGTGATTACAGCTTCTATTGGTCACTTTATAGGGAATGCTTACCAAATTGTTACCATGAAGATATAAAAAATTTACGTCAAGGAGTTGTGGCTGTTTTTTATTTAAAAATCATTCTTTCATTCTTGCCGATACAAGATTGGAAATGAGCTTTGCAAAGTAATCAATATTCTGTTCCACGCTTGCTTTTTCTAATGCGTTCATATAGTCATGGCGCTTTTCTAATGGAATAACAGTCCATGGAAATCCTCCCGAAGCCAGCATGACATTCATTAGGAACCTTCCTATTCTCCCATTCCCATCCATATATGGATGGATATATACAAAGATGAAATGTCCTAAAACTGCTCGGACTCCTGGCTCGTGTTCATTTTGTATCATTTCGAATAGAGTCGGCATAGCATCTCTAACACCTTGAACATTTAGGGGAATGTGTGAAGACTGGCTTATAAAAACCTGACTATTCCTGTAACCGGCTAGATCTGATGGTTTTAACAATCCAGCCAAAATACTTGGAGAAAACATTTGTCGGTACCATTCACCATGATCTTCATCGGCTACTTTTCCAGGATTTTGTCCAGAGATTACTTTATCAATACTTTTTTTCACTGCTTCAAAAGCAAGATAGTAACCCCGCGCAGCCAATGCATCTATTTGCGATTTATCTTTTTCATTTCCTTCAGGATTCCATTGCCCAAACCTCACACGTTCTATAAGTTCTGTTGAAACTTTATAACCCTCTATTGATAAAGAGTGATATGCATCTGTCTTATAGAAATCTTCCACACGTTTCAAATAACTAATTTTATCTTTTGGAATCCCCATAGGTTTAGGAAAATATTTTAATACTGGTTCCCGCATCTGCTGCCACATCACTTTAATCCTATCGACATATGGAGATACTTCCCGATTTGTTATAACAAGTGGAAATTGGTTTTTAAACGGATCATTTTCTCGTATTTCATATCCGGCGGATTTCATTGTATTGACTATATTATCGGCCATACTAATTCTACCTATATTCCTGAGTGCACCGGCTAACCTTCCCGCGACTTTACTATTTCCTCCATCTAGAAGGAGAGCCAATATCTTCGAGTCATCCTTGATAGTTGCTAGCGCAGTACGAACATCAGTTGGATTTAATAAAAAATAATTCTGTGTACAAGAGATTAAGGCAGAAGACAAAGAGAAAATGCGGATACCATTCTTCTCAATAATTTCCTTATTTGTTGGTATCACTCCATTTAGATCAAAAATTGAGGTCTCATAAACTAAAGAGGCTAGATTATTTCCTCCTTTAGAAGACCGAATTAGAAGCTGTTTAGGGATTGTCCAATTTCCGCTATATATAGAAATAGATTGCTCAGCTGAAACGCACCAATCCTCATTAAACCTGTCATTCAGGTATTTTTCACAAAATTTC
>JARLHD010000177.1 GCA_031292435.1 Ignavibacteriaceae bacterium | reverse complement strand
GCTAACCCGCCTGTTTTTGAATAGGGGTCATCGACAGTTTTAATTATGCTTTTATCGAGAATAGCTGCGCCGGCAATATTCTCTCCAAGAGTTTTACCAGTAACAGTCGGACGAGATAAATCAAGGACGCCAACCTTTGATATTTCATTAAGAATTGCAGAAATGCCGCCTGCATTATTCACATCTTCCATATGCACATTTTTTGTTGCGGGGCTAACCTTACAGATATACGGGACCTGATCAGATAGTTCGTTCAGAATTTTTAAATCGAAACCGATACCTGCTTCATTAGCAATTGCGAGTGCATGCAGTATAGTATTTGTACTTCCGCCCATAGCCATGTCCAGGGCAAAGGCGTTGATAAAGGAAGCGCGGTTAAGAATATCCCTTGGTTTTATATCTTTTTGTATAAGATTTAATAATTGACGGGCAGCAGTTTTAGCTAATTCTTTTCGTTCAGGAGCAACCGCAAGAATGGATCCATTTCCAGGGAGAGCTAATCCTAATGCTTCCATTAAGCAGTTCATAGAATTGGCAGTAAACATACCTGAACAGGAACCGCATGTAGGACAGGCAAAATCTTCAAGTTCTTTAAGTTTTTTTGCATTAATGGTTCCGGATTTAAACTCACCTACCCCTTCGAATACTGATATCAGATCAATTTTTTCGCCACCAGGAGTTAAACCTGATTTCATGGGTCCGCCGGAAACAAATATTGTAGGGATATTAACTCTTACAGCACCCATTAACATTCCGGGGACAATCTTATCGCAATTGGGGATACAGATTACACCATCCAACCGATGTGCTTCAACAACAGTTTCGAAACTATCAGCAATAATCTCACGGCTTGGGAGGGAATATCTCATTCCGATATGACCCATAGCAATACCATCATCGACACCGATGGTATTAAATTCAAAAGGAACACCGCCGGCTTCGCGGATTGCTTCTTTAACTACGCGACCGAATTCCTGGAGGTGCACATGTCCGGGAATAAGATCGATATAGGAATTGCAGATTCCAATAAACGGTTTATTGAAATCATCATCGCTTTTAATTACGCCTGTAGCTTTAAGCAGGCTTCGATGAGGAGCTCTTTCAAATCCTTTTTTTATCAGATCAGAACGCATTAGACTCCTTAAAGGAAAAAAATCCTTCAGAAATTCTTAGGGCTTGGGTCAACCCCTTAATCTGATCTTTTTGCTTATGTTATTTGATATGATTTTGGGATTGACTTTTATTTTTAGCCTAGAATAGTAAGAATACCAACTAGGCTACTAATAATAATCCCGACTAGAATAATTGAAGGCAGATTATTGATAGAATTTGACATAACACTCCTGATACCATAATTGGTATAATTGGCAGCAGAAATTTTATTTTGTGTTATGAAATTCATAAGTATTTAATATTTCGAACCAAAATACTTTATTATTTTTATTATGTCAAGTGATTAATGTTTGAAATTTAAAGTATGTAAGAACATTTTATTCGTTTATAAAGGGAAAACGAAGGTATTGTATAATTTGATTAGAAGTAAATGGTATAATTCAAAATGTGCGGAAAAGGGGCTAAGACTTCCCGAACGAATTAAACTATGTGGCGGATGTAACACATTATCTAATGCCGCCATTGATCAGAATCAATATTATGGTTGTTTAACAAACGATGCATATTTCGTCTCGTCATTCCTGCATCCTCTGCCATCCGAGTAATATTCCCTTTATGTTTTTCAAGAAGATGCAGAAGATAATTCTTCTCAACATCATTTATTGCAATCTGCTTTGCTTCGTTGAATTTAATCTCATTTAATGAGCCCGTAGATGCCGGTGTAAAAAGCTGGTTTGGCAGTTCAGCTTCCGTAATAATTGTTCCTTTTGAAAGAGTAACGGCGCGCTCAACTATATTCTCAAGCTCCCGCACATTTCCAGGCCAGTTGTATGCTTCAAAAAGACGGATCACCTCTTCTGAAAATCCGGAAATACCCTTATGCATAGATAAAGAATATTTCTTTAAGAAACTCTCAGCAAGAATTCTTATATCTTCCTTTCTCTCTCTGAGCGGCGGCAGATGAATATTAATCACGTTCAGCCTGTAATAAAGATCCTCCCGCAGTTTCTTTTGCGACATTGCCTTCTCAATACTTTCATTCGTTGCGGAAATAATTCTTACACTCACCTGTATAAGTTCATTCCCCCCGATCCGCCTAATCTGCTTATCCTGTATCGCCCTCAATAACTTTGTCTGCAATGGCATCGGCAGTTCGCAAACCTCATCCATAAAAAAAGTACCCCCGTCTGCATATTCAAGCAGGCCAATCTTCCTCTTGTTTGCCCCAGTGAAAGCTCCCTTCTCATAACCGAATATCTCCGCCTCAAATAAATTCTCAGGAAAAGCTCCGCAGTTTACAGGAACAAAAGGATGCATCTTCCTCCCGCTGTGTACGTGGATGCTCCTTGCCACCAGTTCTTTACCCGTTCCGCTTTCCCCGGTTAATAAAATGTTCGCTTCCGATTTCGAAACATTTTCCACCATCGCAAATATCTTTCTGATCTCAGGACTAATCCCAATGATATTGTCAAAATGAAACTTCTCCTCAAGCTGCCACAACAGATTATTCCGTTCTTTGTAAAGACTCAAATGGTTCAGCGCCTTCTGAATAACCACGCTCACTCTCTCTGCATCAAACGGTTTCTCAATAAAATCAAATGCCCCTGCCTTCATTGCATTTACTGCTCTGTCCACCGTTCCATATGCCGAAAAAATAATCACCGGTATCGATGGGTTAAATTTCTGCACAAGCTCCAGCATCTGAATTCCGTCAATATCAGGCATCTGCAAATCAGTAAAAACAATATCAATATCCTCTTCAGCAAGCATCTTAGCCGCTCCCGCAGCATTCGAAATCATAATCGGATTATGCCCCTGCGCTTCAAGTAATTTCCCAAATCCCCTTAACATATCTTCCTCATCATCAAGGACTAATATTCTTACCTTCAGATTCATGCGCTCTGTCCTTTATTATTATTATTTATCGGAAGAAATATTCTGAAAGTCGTAAACTTCCCCGGCTCACTCAAAACCTCTATCTTCCCCTTATGTCGCAAAATAATCGCCTTGGATATCGACAACCCAAGACCCGTTCCCTTACCTTCCCGCTTAGTCGTAAAAAAAGACTCAAATATATTACTCACATCCCCCGGCTCAATCCCTCTCCCATTATCCGTTATTGCAATAGCCGCATATTTAATCTCTTCCTTATTCACAACGCTAATATTTCTTACCTCCGTACTAACCTCAATCTTAATATTACCATTATTCACAATCGCGTCCGCTGCATTATTAAACAAATTGATAAACACCTGTTCAATCTGCCGCTTGTCCATTTCCACCTTCGGCAAATTATGCTCGTATGCTTTTGTTATCCTTATCTTCTTTGATTGGAACAATGGATTTAACAAAAATAAACATTCTTCAAGCACTGTAGTTAGTTCCTCCGGCTTCGGATTGAATGGGATCCTATGCGAATAATTCAGCAGACTCTTTGTGTAATTATTAATCCTTTTAGTTTGATTCTTTATTACATCAAAATCAGCAGCGTACTTCAAAGGATAATCTTTCTGGAGTTTCAATGCATCAATATACGATGTTATTATTCCAAGCGGAGTATTTATCTCATGCGCCACACTGTCCACCAGTTCCCCAATCGATGCCAGCTTTCCTGCATGGCTCAGCTGATCCTGAAAGCTTTGCCTCTGTTCCATATGCCTGTTCGATTCCTCCGCCCGGATCTTTTTAGTAGTCTGAAAATATAAAAGTGCCCCAAGCGAAAGTATTACAAACAAAATCAATATCCCCAGCCCAAAAAATAAAACAAACTTCTCTCTCAAACTTGCAGTAACTTCCGGCAAAAAAGTTGATATCGCCAGTATCCATTTATCACCATTTAAAGATATCGGCACATAAGCCATAATCTTTGGCGCCTCATTCCCGATTGTATATTCATCATATGAAGAATTTCCCCTGATCATTTTCCTCTGTACGTCAAAAGAGGAATGACATTTCAAACAATTGGATGAAGTTCCATTAATACTTCTTAACAGCATATCCTTATGCCTTGGATGATATATCAGCCTCCCGCCGCCATCCATAATCCATGCAAAATCCTTCTCGCCCAATTTAAGCGGCACAATATATTTATGTATCAAAGAATCAAAACTCACAATAAGCCCAATATACCCTTTTCGTTGTGTCATCCCGGAATCATCATAACCTGTCCGTCCACTCAACTTCTTATTTTTCCTCTCCTGCTCAAACGGCATCAACATTACAAATATCAACCCACTTTTAGCATTCCCCTTATAAAATGGCTCGATCCTAAAAAACCGGGTCTCATCAGTCCTCATCTTGCTCAACTCAAAATCGGGACCATAATACGACGATGCCTGTGGATCCGATCCCGTATAATAAACCTGCCGTCCTTCACCGTCCAATACAAAAATCGTTTTTACAATCTTATCATTATAGTGCTCGATCAGAAGATCCGCATTCATTTTAATTCTCTTTTTATCAAATCTCTTAATCCCGGGATAATTCGATAAAAGATGCATATCATCGATAAGCTCATTTAGGTATGCTCCGATCCCCGATGCTGCCGCCTTCGCCATTTCCAACTGCTG
>JARLHD010000176.1 GCA_031292435.1 Ignavibacteriaceae bacterium | reverse complement strand
TTCTGGCCCTGACTGGTCAATCTTTCTGGACCTGGACTGGTCAATACTTTTGAACCTGGGTGGGCAATCCTTCTGGACTTAATTCAATTTAACTGGTCAATACTTCTGGACCTCGACATGCCTTCATTGATGAATTTCAAATATCTGAAGTTAAAGATGTTTCAGGTATAACTAATAAGTGGGGTAATACTCCAGACCTGGCTATTGAGATTGAGTATACAGGCAACAATGGGAAACCATTTAACCAGACTATAGGTGGCAATTTCAAAATTGAGAATGACAAGATTGTAGGTTGGGGTAAAGCGTTCCCTTTACAGTTACTAATTGAGAAATCTGTAATGTTCAGGACATTGAGACAGCAGGATAAAGAAGATTTCCTGACAATGCTTGAACTTGGTAAGATACCAGCGATGTTCTTAAACTTCCTTAAAGGTAAAAGGCTGAATAAGATCAGCTATGTAAAAGGGTTCAAAGAAGATGATCCTACCAAATTAGCCTACTCAACCTTTAACCAACTTGGTTGGAGTAAGGAAGAACTCATTAGTTCTTTCAAAAGAGGACTAACGAAAGGGTTTCCAAAGAACTATAATCCAGATGCAATTGCAGGACCAATCGATACTACTTCAGAAGGAGATGCTTCATTCAATGCTCCATCAGTTGAGGATGATATAATATAATTTATTACAGGGAGAGTGAAATACCTCTCCCCTATTCTTTCAAGATCAATTAATACACAACACTATAAAACATCGGGAGTAATAACAAAATGATAGGGATACTTTACATTGATGGCTATTGGTATCTTGCAGAGAATCTATCGGTAAGCGGACAATCAGCCTGGTTAGTAATGGAATGCCCTTTAAATGGATTTCCATGCTACAGTGATGCGGTATCTTATCGTAAGGATCAATATGGCTTTGGATAAACAACAATTCAATAAAATAATATATGCTGGAACGATCTATGAGATAAAGTTCAAGGGAGAAAGAGTATTACACCTCAGATCACTCAGGGACAGAAATCTCATTGTTCATGTACCAGTTCATTCATCATTACTTGAAGAATATACATACAAGGAGGATAAAAATGAACACAAGTTTAGCTCAACTTAAAAGTCAAGAATATGAAATAATGCAAGGTATGGTTGACTGTATCTGGGATGAAGAATCAGGGGAGAATCTAACTCTCTCCAGTTTACATGAACAGATACAGGCGAAGACCGAAGCCTTTATATCGGTAACAAAGAAAGATGGATTATTCGATCAGGAAATAGCCACTGTGAAGAAAGCAATTGAAACAGCCAAAGGATTCATAGAGAGGATTGAGAAGAAGAGAGAATATATCAAGACAGTGATATATGGTTTGGCTATTAATGCTCCAGAAGGGTTCCTCACATTCTCTGATGGTGTTAGTAAGGAATATGTCAAACCACAGATGGGACAAAGACGAAGTATAAAGGATGATGCTGTAATTGAAGCAGAATATAAATCCTTCACCCTACCGAAGTTCGACAATAAGGAAATGACTCTGTTAGGAAAGGCTATTAACAATTATCGGGATTCTGTTCAGGAGGATGAACATGAAACATTTCATAATTTATTTATGAAGCATGGAGTAGAGGCAAATGAATCCTGTACTGTAACAGACTTACCAGAGAATCACTCAGCAATCCAGACCAAGTTAACACCTGGGTATAAGATTGTAAAGAATAAACCGAAACCTATTGCAGACTAAACAATTCAAATGGCTGGGTAATACCAGCCTTTAATAAAGGAGGAAGATTTGAATAAAATTGAATATCTTTTTAAGATCATCACTTCAAATACAAAGAATACAAGATCATTTAGATTGATCCTGTTATACTTATTTCATGTATCAGTAATCCTGACCACTTACAATGGCGTCAATTTAAGTTTCTTTATTGGCTGTTATAAAATGGAAATAGGGTGTGGGTTTTATATTAACGAACACTATTAACAAATGACGAGGTTTAATTGTCCTGGCCTTTTTTGTATTAACTATCTTAATCGATATCCTGCTTTTTAATTTTCCTATTTTCTAGACTACCTCGTTCAGCACTTTTCACAGCTTTACTAGTAACATACCAAGTCAATGAAGGAAGACCTATAATAAGAATCAAGAAACAACCTTCAAATACTTGCATACCTACTTTAGAATACCAGTTATCGGTTTCATAAGTATAATTTCTTGTAGGACCGCCATAGTCATTTATATCATCATAGTAGTGAACTCGAAAGTCTTTAAATAATTTATGACCAACTTCATTTTTGATATAGTCAAAAGATGAAAAGCAATAGAAAGATTGAAGAACAACAATAACTATTAGAACTATTCTTATTTTCTTAAGTTGTTTGAGAGAAAAGTATTCCCTAAGATTGTCAGAACTCAGCCATAGGGCTAATAAAGGAATGAAAAACCAAACGATAACGAAAAATAAGGGATGGGCTTCAATTGCTTCCCCCAATATAGGTAACATCCATAATGACAGGACAATAATAACTGTAATCATGAACCAAGTGAAGAGTCTGCTAATCATATTTGGTTTAACCTTTACGATAAATTAAATATAATCATAATTCATATGAAATTTTATAATTAGAAAGAATATTTTATAAGAAGTTTCAAAGGATTAGGAGACACATATAAGGTTTATAAATATAGACAGAGGCAGTAATGCTTCTGTCCTATTTATTTTATTGTATAAGGATTGAGTTTTGAATGAATATCAATTAAATTTATATGAAATGATTATTATGGTTGATTTAATTGAATGGACGAAGATAATATAGTAATATTGTTTTTGTGTGTCATATAAATCAATTATCTTCGGGTAATATGAATTTTCCTTCATATAATTAATAAATTGGTGGTCGAAATGGATACGTCACATATTTTACAACCTACCGCTAATATTAGCTATTCTTTTTTTAGTAAGGTGAGAAGATTTTTTGCGGCTGCTTTATTAGCTGATTGGGTCTTAGGAAATGCAGTATATGTCTTTATAAATCACCTAAATCGAAAAGGTCTTTTAGGACTTGGTGAAGATTTTAAATCAACATATATAATTTGGGGAAATTCTATCTGGACTAATATTCTGCACGTTTTTATTTTAGGATTTATTGCAAGCCTGTTTGGATTCATTTTTGGATATTTGTCCAGAAGAATAAGCTTATCTGATAAAATCATATTTACTACCTTTTATGTTTTTATTCGTTTTGTCTTCCTTGGTTTGTTTGCTCTAATTGTTGATAGCTTTATTCCAACTTATTCCGCAAACTGGCATGAAATATTAAGCGAATGGTTTTTAGCATTCTCATCTTCAGTATTTAATGCAACGTTCGTAATTGTTGGTTTTATCGTAATGTTCTTCTGCGCAATATATTTTATGAATATTGGAAGTAAAATAATAAGTAACCCTTATTACACATCTGACAAAAAGATAAAAGGGACTTTATTTGATATCAAATGGTATCATTATTTTTGGTTATTCATCCCAATTTCTATTTACAGCCAAGTTATTTTTAATCTTCTTTATATAACGGGAAATATAATATATACTCTTATTCAGAATTTCAAATGGACAACAATTTTCGGTGGTGATGATGGTGAAAAGGGAAATGCGATTAATGTTGCATGGTATAGTTTTATTGTAATTGCCATTGCTGCATCCATTATAATGTTCTTAATGTTTTACCTCAGAGAGATTTTAATTGGAAAAACTTCACATAATTGGGCTATCAAAGCCATCATTATACTCGGAATATCATTTGTAATTCCCTTCCTCATTCTTAGGTTTACTGGATTAGCAGGTTCATGATGATAAAAACATATTACAATATTTTGGAAATATCTTCTTCTGCTTCACAAGAAGAAATAAGAAATGCTTACCGTAAACTTGCTATGAAATTTCACCCTGATAGAAATCAAGATAAAGATTTGGGCGAATCAAAAATGAAAGAATTAAATTTCATATACTCAATCTTATCAAACCCCCAAAAAAGAAATTGGTATAACAGCACCATTTCTTCAACTCAAGAATATGATAATGAATCTAACTTTTATTCAAATATTTCTATTTTTTGTAATGAAATAGAAACGATCGACAGTAGGGGTAATAAATCAATTCTAAAGTTCGGGGATAATATATATTATTTGGTTGATATTGATAGATCAATTATTACTTGGAAATATAAAAGTAAAGAATATTTTAACCTTGTTGTAAAAAATATATTTGACCCTCAAAAAAAAGAATTTTATTCAAAAACAATACAATATGATTTCAACAAAACCCCATTATGTATAGCCCATTGGGGAGACCATGGTCTTATTATTTACAAAGAAGATTTTGAATCATATTGGTTGAGTCAAGCAAGTTATTCACAAGTTGATAAAAGAAAAGGAATTATTGCTGGAGTTTTTATTATTCTTCTTTTGGTTATAGGGATTTATTATTTCTATACTAAAATCTCTACTTCTCCTGAGTATTATTTAAAAAAAGGCAAGACCGAACTATTTGAAAAGAATGATTATAAAAATGCCTTGATTCACTTTAGTAAAGCTATTGAATTAAACCCTTCTTATTCAGATGCATATTGTAACAGAGCTTTGGTAAAGGATAAATTAAATGATTACAAGGGTGCTCTCCAAGATTATGATATTTCCATCAAGTTAAATTTCTCCAATACTGAAGCCTATTTTGGCAGAGTAAAGGCGAAATATTATTTAGGAGATTATAAGGGTGCGATAAATGATTGCAATAAAGTTATTACATTAGATACAAATTCAGAAATATTAGTTATTTCATATAACTATAGTGGTTTAGCAAAAGCTTACTTAAGTGATTATAAAGGCGCCCTTCAAGACCTGGATAGAGCTATAAAAATAAATCCATCTATTGCCAATACTTATAACAACAGGGGGTATGTTGACGGATATTTAGGTGACAATGAAGGTGCAATTAGAGATTATAGTAAAGCAATTGAATATGCTCCATCTAGCGCTGAAGCTTATTCTAATAGAGGGTTAGCAAAAAATGATTCGGGAGATTATAACGGAGCACTTGAGGATTTTAATAAAGCAATAAAATTAAATCCATATGATGCAATATCATTTGCGGATAGGGGCTATACAAAAGACAATTTAGAAGATTATAAAGGGGCAATTCATGACTATGATAAAGCTATTGAATTAAACCCCTCTTATGTAACCGCCTATATAAATAGAGGCTATGCAAAATTATCATTAAATCAAAAATATGAAGCATGCATAGATTTTAAGAAGGCTGCAGATTTAGGAGATGATAAAGCTAAAGAACTTTTAAGGAAATATTCTAATGACTAAAAAAAACCCTACAATTGCTACTGTGTTATCACTTATTCTAGGGCCCGTTGGCTATTTATATATAGGTCTTAATTTTATGCTATCTGGGATAATTATTACAGCCCTTTTTACATTCGTATTATCACTATTCAATTTTCCATTCCCTAACATATTCAATTACTTGCAATTGTTAGTCTATGCTTACTTTGGATACAAACTTTCGATTCTTAGGAATGTCTTTGTAGACAGTTGGGATCTAACATCTGATGATATCAAAGAATATAAAAGTTTTGGCTATAGTTTTGTCATTATGACAAATTTGTTAATGACCTTAATACAGTTTTATTCGACTATAGTCGGGCTTTATCTTGTCTACAAAAGCTTTGAAAATGGCAGGATAGTAGTAGCTATATTGATTTTAGTATTTGGAATTGCTCTTATAAAGTGGGTGTTAACTTCAGTATTTTCGTTTTTATCAGGATTGTTAATGCTATTATTTCGGGTAGATAAGAAGTATTTAAATTATGAATAAAACAACTGTATACATTAAAATAATATTAAGTATTTTGCTTTTAATCAGCCTATTAAAAATGCCATACGGTTATTATCAACTTGAAAGATTTATCGCCCTGATAGGGTTTGCACTTTTAGCATATAGAGCTCACGAGCATAACGATAATAATGAAGCAATCATTTACGGTGGACTTGCACTACTATTTCAACCGTTTATTAAAATAGCACTCGGTAGACAAATATGGAATGTAGTGGACGTAATAGTTGCAATTGGATTAGTTATCTCAATATTATGGCAACGAAAGCACGCCTAAGCACAAATTGAAAATGATAATATATAAGCTTAAAATGTTTTTTGTTGCTTAAAACAAGGCAATTTGAATGTGCGAATCATAAATTGTAAAATTACAAGAGTTGTTATTAATCTTATGAACTGGTTTACAAAATTATTCAAGTCAAAATCGTTAAACCAAATAGATCATGATTATTTTGATGGTTTTAATGCTTTTAAAATTGGTAATAATATTTGGAAAGATTTAGTATTAGCGCCTCATTCTTCTGAGTATAGAGAAGAAAAGACAAAGGAAGCTCTTGAGTTTTTTGATAAAGCTATAGAAAACGGTTATGATGAATCTGAAGTATTTTCTCTTCGCGGTAGTTGTTTAAATGATTTAGGGTTTTATTTTGATGCTCTTGAAGATTATAATAAAGCAATTCAAAAAAATCCACAAATGGGAATAGCAGCTAATTATCATATGCGCAGTCTGATTAAAGATTCAATTTTTGATTTTGAAGGAAGTTTGGCTGATATAAAAGAAGCCATTCGCCTTTCAAAATTGGACAATGATGACAATAAGTATTGGAATAATCATGCAAAAATAACTGGTTATAAATCTGCAGCTGATTTTTATGATTGGCAGTTAAGAATTGCGGAGAGAAAAATAGAATTGGAAAAAAAGTCACCAGCAATAATGTTAGCTGATAAAAATGCTAAATTAGAAAAAATTAAAAGAAGATAAGTGATTTCCACTCTTGGTTTGTAGGAGATATGAAATATGTTTGACTTCCTGAAAAGGAAAAAACTTAATATCAGACAGCAATATGATATAATTATTGAAATATACCCTCTAATAAGGTATCATATCTACTTGGAATTGCGACAATATTATGAAAAGGAAATTGATTCAGAATCAGCGGGGGTACTAGCCGTTCAGGTTGTCAACCATTTAATGGGAGATGATTTTGAAAAGGGTTATGACAGTGCTACTCCAGATCTCAAGGAGAAGATTAATGAAATTAAAGACTTGATAGAGTTTAAGTGTGATGAGGCTATGACAAACAATAAGGTCGTGCGTGAATTAGTCATTAGATTCATAATGACCACGTCCATAATTTATCATTGTTTGTTTGATAAGACCTTCTTTGATAGTCCTGAAACGAGAAATCGAGAGGAATTGATTCGCAAATATGGAAGCCCTGATCCGAATGATATTCCAGAATCAACAAGCTTTGATAGATTAGTGGTCTTTGCTAAGAATTTTATTGAAGAGAGTCAAAAAGCTCTTAACGCTAAAAAGTCCTAAAAATAACAAAGATTGCGGAAGAATATGATAAACAAAAAACAAAAGATATTTTACGGAGTCAAGAATAATCATATGAAAAAAATCATTTGCATTTTAGCCACTTTATTAAGTATCACTTTATGTTATAGTTGCAAGAGAAATGATACGAATCAAAAATTTGAAAATGATGAAAAGACGTTCATCCATACTTTAGAAATGTTCAAACAATCTGCAACTGAGAGCCATGCATTAGCAAGTAATGCCAAATCATTTGTTAGTAAATACGCTGACAATAAAGATAGTATAATGACATTTTATCCTCGATATAAAAAAGAAAATTATGCTATGATTGAAAAATATAATGATATAATAAAAGAAAGTAAGAAAGTATCAGACGAATATTTAGATGATATCCATCCTGATTTTAAGAAAATGTATCATGAAAAATTTGTTGCTATGTTGAAAATGACATATGACATTGGTTTGAGAACAATAAAAAGTGATTTTAAAAATGAGGCCGAAATGAACGAAATGGATACTAAATATGGGGAATTGATGTCGTCATACTTTGTATATCTAG
>JARLHD010000175.1 GCA_031292435.1 Ignavibacteriaceae bacterium | reverse complement strand
GGAAAAATTATGCCGTAAACTTAACGAGTTAGAGCCTGTAACACTCGATAAAAACCAATTTCCGATTTTCTACAGTGTAGTTTCCAAGGAGTAATCACCAACAATTATTTTTTTTTAGTGGGTCATGTCCAGAGTTCTGAAATTACAAATAATATGGCGGTGTATTAATGAAAGCTTTAAAAATAATGTCAATTATCGGCATCGTTTATTTTTCTTTTTGTTTATTGGCCAACATTGGTTTTAGTAGATCCAATTCATATGCTGCCGCAGGCTGGGGCTTACTTAGTATTTTATATGCAATACCTTTTAGCATTGTAGTATTAGTTCAAACTAGCAAGAAAACGGTTAAAGTTTTATCAGAAAGTGATATAGCTTTAATCAAATCAAATAAGCTAAAGGAACATGGAAATCTAACAGAATCAGAAATATTTAATTCAAACAATGCTAAAATACTTAATGTGCAATCTGAAGAGATTAAAAGTGCCGAGGGGTTAGAAGCGCAACAAAGCTATGAGGTTTTTAATCGTTTAAAGCTAAGGAGTTTGCCTATTTGGTTGGTGGTAAGTTTCATCATTACCTTAGTTATATTAGGTATTGCAAAAGTTAATATAAAAAATCCGCTAATAAATAACTTTATGGAGCTAATTCCTTATGTCTTAGCCATTATCTGGTTATTAAATAAGAAAAAAAAGCTCAATATTCAATTGAAAAGCTTAATTGGGAAACCGCCAGAAAATTATAAATGGTGGAAATTAATATTTGGAGTTTTAGTTATTCTTTTATTCTCAGTTGGCTCGACCTTTGTTTTAAATTACTGTCTATCGTATTTGGCACCACATTATCTGTTATCCTATTACAATGCTTCAAAACCAGCATATACCTTATTTAACAAAGTATTCAAGATATTAGTAGTGGTACTCGTAGCTCCTTTTGTTGAGGAACTCTTCTTTCGAGGTTTAATGCTGCACCGATTCTCCGCCAAATGGAATATCAATGTTGCAATCATACTGTCATCTATCTTATTTGGTATCTTACATTTTAACTTTATTGGTATTACTATGGTCGGCTTCATCATGTGTATTGTTTATTTAAAAACTCGAAGCTTGATACCTACCATGATAATGCATTCACTAAATAATTTATTAGCCGAATCAATCACTTTGTTAGCTAGTAATAGTTCAAAAGGGCCATTAACGGTTAATAGTATGAGATCAACATTTTGGCTGGGAATCGTTCTGATGGCAATAACCGGGCCTTTTCTTGTTCATTATATCTATCGTAGTTGGCCAAAGAAAGACGATAATTTGCCATATTTTGAACGAGAAAGTATAGATAATAACACACTCAACGAACAAGAAATACTGAATAACTGAAATTATTCAGGTATTTGGTCCTTTGAAGTGCATATTTCGTACACAACCGGGCACCAATTTGATGGAAATAAGCACAATTTCAAAAAAAGATCCGAGTGTTGTTCTGCAAGCCTGTTCGCTCGACAACTATAGTATGGCGAACCACGCAGGGGTGGATGTCTAGTATATCGTATTAACTCAATCCTGTTCTACCCCCGCGAAACGTAGGCTAAAGGGCCTGCGGCCCTCGCCCCAGAATCGTAATCGTGTTGGATTCTTGCGGGGCGAAGCCCCGACGGGGTGGCTGTATACCCCCTAACAGGTAAGTATGAGTATATGAGGTTTTAGTGGTATCCTACAACGGTAAGATATCGCAGCAACTCAATCCTACCTCTCCCACGTTGCTACCCTGGCAACGGATGTAGGTTGGGGATCATCGGTTATCGGGAACGGTACTATTCTTTATAAAGCTAAGGGAGAGAGATAAATGAGTAAGCGTGAAATCGCAAGCTTAGCTTGCAAGGTTCTTGGCATTTACTGGAAGAATAAAACAAATTTCATACGAGAGATATTGAATAAAACTATCTATAATTCGTAGAGTGTTCTAGTATTTTATAATACGGTAACCTTGGGGTGGCTATTAATATATAGCACAAAAAAGCTTGGGGGGTAAAATTATGGATAAGTACAAAGTGGTATTTCATATCGATGAACAGGTTAAAGTAGGTTTAACGCTTCATAATATTAGTAATTTAATTACTGACATTGGTGGAGATAATTTGGAAATTGAAACAGTTGCTAATAGTGATGCGGTGCAGGTGCTTGTAAGAAGTAATAATGAATTTGGACCAATGCTTAAGGAATTAGCAGAAAAACAGGTTGTATTCTGCGCATGTGCAAATGCTATGCGCAATTTAGGGATTCAGAAAGATGAATTATTTGATTTTGTGACTGTCGTTTCCTCTGGTGTTGGTGAGATAGTAAAAAAACAAGCGGCGGGTTGGGCATATATTCGTCCGTAAAGGAAAACAGACATGATTCATGAAATTTGTTACCATTTTATGGTTGAAGAAGATAATCTCAGGATAGAGTTATACAGAACAGGAACTCCGTAAATTAATAGAGAAAGCGCAACAGATCGTGGAAGAAATGGCTTTATTAAGACCTCACACCTGATTTTTTCCGGATTTATACGCAACGGCCGGATGGAAAACTAGATATTGCCATGAAGATTGAGTTTCCAGATACGGAACAGGTTGTCTCAGAAGTTAATCTTTTGTACCCCATTAAATGCGATCTTCTGAAAATAGCCCTGATCGAGACCGGTTGGGAGGTTTCTCGATTACGTGGTAGCTATGAAAAGGAACTGTGGACTGAAGATTCTCTGGCAACTATTTTAGCGGCGACGCACATAATCGGGTAAAGTGCGCTCAATGCCAGAATCCAACGTAGGGGCAATTCATGAATTGCCCCTACGTTATGTAAAAGAGGCAGGGGGGCTTACTTTTTATTTAAAGTGCTTGCTAACACACATATCGAGCACCCCCGCGCGCGTCGGTGTTATTTCATTGAAGGTGTATTATATTTGGAGATATGTTACCTTGGACGCAGCACGTGGAGACTTGCTGTTGTCTGCAAAAGAAAGACAGCTAGGATTGGCTTGTGGTGAGGGTTCTGGGGTTAGGGGTTTGAATTGTGTGACGGGTTGATGGGACCATATACGCACATGGGAACATGTTAGAGCAGTTATGATATAAGAGTTTTCGGGTGTAGAACGAACACGGGAACATGTTGAGTATGAAATTTTTTACATCGCCGTTGGTAATTTTTGTTGCGGTCATAATAAGGTTTTTGAACGAATTGATATAAAAACGCTATTAAATATGGGCATCATTTTGCAATGAATAAACAAACGAAGCTATTATTTAGAAGGTTATAAGAAGGGAATAATACCCTTCTTTTTTCTTGGTAGAATTCAGGTGAGCTAATTAATTATTTCATAACTTTTTATTCGATATATAATTCACATAGTGTATGGTAATATGAGAAAATAAACATTGCCATTGAAAACAAATGAAAAAGGTCGAAAGAAAGACATGAAATAAGATTTTACAATGGGGGAATCATAGTTGAGAAATAGTATATGCTCCTATAAAAACTTATTTACTAATAATAAGGCAATAATGCTTATAATTGATCCCGAAACTTCTGAAATCGAAGATTGTAACCTATCAGCATGTTCTTTTTACGGTTGCACTTATGAAGAGATGTTGAAATTAAAGATAACTGATATTAACACATTGTCAGAACAGCAAGTCGTTAAAGAAATGAGTCTAGCCAAAGCGGGACAGAGTTATCATTTCTATTTCAAGCATAGACTATCAAATGGACAAACTCGAGATGTAGAAGTTCATTCAACTCCTATAACTTTCAATGGAAAGAGCATGCTGTCTTCGGTTATATGGGATATTACAAATTGTAATATTCACAGTAATAAACTCAAGGCTGAAACCATTCTTCTTGAAAAAGCTGTAGCGGAACGAACATATCAACTCGAAGAAACCAATGCCACACTGCAGCAAGAAATACTAACACATAAAGAAACTGAAGAAACCTTGAAAAATGAGCTGGCCTTTACTCAAGCTTTGCTAGAGAACATTCAGGCAGGTGTAATAGCTTGTGATTCTGAGGGTAAGCGGTCTCTATATAATAAAGTCGCTAGAGAATGGCATGGACTGGACGACAGGAAACAGATAGGGGATGATTGGTCTGAATATTATAGTCTCTTTCAAGAGGATGGGCTCACCCCTCTAAAAGCAGATGAGATACCCTTGTTCCGAGTTTTTCAAGGCGAAATATTAAAAGATGCCGGAATGGCAATTAATGCTAAAAATCAAGCAACTCGATATGCACAAGTGAATGGTAGCCCACTCTATAAAGAAAATGGCGAGAAACTTGGTGCTATTGTTTCAATCAATGATATTACCGAGCAAAGAAAAGCAGAAGAGGCACTTCGTAGACTAAATTGTCACCTTGAAAAGGAAGTCCTGGAACGAACCAAGCATCTTGAAGAGACAAACGAAATGTTGTCCAAGCAAAAAGAACAATTGGATATTATCCTTGAGAATATGTCAGACGCCTTGTTAATCTTTGATAGAGAGGGTCATTATATTATTTCAAATAAATCTCAACGAGAAACTTTTTCACCTCTATATGGTCATCTTGAAAAGATAGGCGATTCACATAAACGAGCAGAGTTTTATGATGATAATGGATCTTTAATTCCGCATGAAAATATGCCAGCACGAAGAGTTTATGGTGGTGAAAAAATAATAGGATACCGGATGAAGGTGAAAGCTGGTGATAATTCCCTTTATTTCGAAACAAATGGCACACCAATATTCGATAAGAATGGTAATCTTACAGTTGGGGTCTTATGCTGTCGTGATGTTACAGAAAAAACAAATCTGGAAGAAACCTTAAAAGAGAGCGAAGCAAAGTACCGGGAATTGGTGAATAATATGCCTTTCGGGTTGGGGCTTTATAAAATAATTACGGATGCATACGGAAAACCTATTGATTATTCGATTATGGAGGTTAATCCAGCTTTTGAAACGATTAAAAGCTATAAACGCAAGGATATAATCGGAAAAAAGGTAACCGAATTATCTCCTTGCATAGGAAACTCGGTGCTCAAACAGATTGAAATGTTTGGGCAAATTGCATTGACAGGGAAGCCTGTATCAACACAGGTTCATTCGGATAGAACGAATAGATGGTATGATACCTTTAATTATTGTCCAAAACCTGGATATGTGGCGAGCATATTTGCTGATATTACCATTCGAAAAAATCAAGAAAAAGAACTGAAAGAAACAAAGGGAAGATTACAAGAGGCGCAAGAATTTGCGCATTTAGGATACTGGGAATTTGATAGAATAAGTGGAGAAAATCCTTGGTCTGATGAACTATTTCGTATATGTGGCTTCACGCCACAGGAATTCATACCCACCATTCATGATTTTATGAAGATAGTTCATCCTGATGACAAAGAATTTATAATAAATATCATGAGAGAGCCTTTAATGGGCGCTGAATGTGAATTAGACTTAAGGGTGATCAGACAGGACAATGAAACGATATGGGTTCATGAAAAAATTAAATATGAGTATAATGCCTCTGGAAGTTTAGCTCGAACTTACGGGGTCGTACAAGATATAACAAAGCAAAAACTAAGCGAAGTCAAACTAAAAGAAAGTGAAGAGAAATTCAAGGAATTTGCCGAAAACCTCGGCGAAGTAATTTGGGTTCGTCAGGATGGCAACCTTGTTTATATAAATCCCGCATACGAGAAAGTATGGGGAAGTACATGTCAAAGTTTATATGACAACTCCCATTCATTTATTGACGCCATACACCCTGACGATAAAGAAAGAATTATCCAAAGATATTTAAAAGAAAACGACATTTCAAATGGTTTGGGTGAAGAGCAGTATAAGATCATTAGACCAGATGGCGCAATTAGATGGATTTGGACACGGAAATATCCGATTTATGATACGAATGGCAAAATGATACGTATTTTAGGTATTAGTGAAGATATAACTAAAATCAAAGATTTAGAGGAAGAAGCTCTGAAAAATAAGATGGAACAGGAAATGGCTCGCCTAGATAAATTGAGCCTTGTGGGGGCAGTGGCTGCGGGTATCGGCCATGAAATCAGGAACCCGATGACCACCGTTCGAGGTTATCTGCAACTGCTAGGCAGTAAGGCGGAGTTTTCTAACTATAATAGCCAGTTTGCTTTAATGATAGATGAGCTAGATAGGGCAAATTCAATTATTACAGAGTTCCTTTCCTTGGCGAAAGATAGGGTGGTTGAATTAAAGGTCCAAAGTCTAAAAGAAATCGTTGAAAACATATTCCCGTTAATCCAAGCGGACGGAGTGATTTCCGATAAGTACATACATATGGAACTAGAGGAAGTTGAGGAAATCCCTCTGGACAAAAAAGAAATCCACCAGTTAATTCTCAATTTTGTATTAAACGGTTCTCAGGCAATGTCCCCTGGTGGGACTATGAAAATAAGAACGTATATGGACAAAGGAGAAATTGTACTGGCGGTACAAGATGATGGTCCAGGGATAGCACCAGAAGTGCTTGTGAAAATTGGCACCCCATTCTTCACGACCAAAGAAAACGGGACGGGTTTAGGGTTAGCGGTTTGTTACAGCATTGCAGCTCGGCACAATGCGAAAATAGATATTGAGACTGGTTCAACAGGGACCACTTTTTTCGTTCGTTTCAAAAAGTGATTGACTTATAGTTAAATTGGACTAAAGGGCCGAACCGTGTTTGTATCTCTCGATGTTCAGGGTCTGCCGTGTTAGAGATCTATTCTGGGCGCAAGTAGGCTAAGGGCCTTGCGGCCCTCGCCTCTGGCGCATCCCGCCGGGGTGACTGTCTTTCTGAATAGGTTCGTTTTTAGTGAGGAACTGAAATCAACGTATGATATAATACTATTAGCACAAGAACTAAAGCGTATGGAGTAGCAAATGGCTTTTAATTTCGAACATAAGCAACTACCAGAGAAACCTGGGGTTTATATGATGGTCGATTCACTTGGAAATATTATTTATGTCGGTAAGGCGAAAAACCTAAAAAACAGGGTGTCCCAATATTTCCAAAATCAGAAGGATAGGACTCCAAAAGTCGTTGAAATGATACGCCATATTCATACATTAAAATATATAGTTACAGATACTGAATTGGATGCATTTATTGAAGAATGCCGCCTGATCAAGGAAATTCAACCTCGGTATAATAAGCAGATGAAGAATGATAAAAAGTATAGTTATATTAAAATAACGGCAGAACGCTACCCTAAGGTTATGATAGATATTGAAAAAACAGATGATGGCGCATTATATTTTGGCCCTTTTACCAGTCTTCAACGGGTTGAGACAGTATTACAATATTTGAAGGATTTCTATCCTATACGAAAATGTTCAACTCCGGGGCTGGTCAGGAGGGCTGATGGTTGCCTTTATTTGCAATTAGGTACTTGTTCGGGTGCTTGTACAGGGCGGGTAAGTCTTGATGAATACAAGGTTTCTATTGATGAAATTCGGAAGCTTTTGAATGGAAATGATAAGATCGCTGTTAAGGAAATTTCTAAAAGGATAGATACGGCTATTGAAGATCTTAATTTCGAAAAAGCAGCCAAATATAGTGCGTATCTTTTAGGACTTCGACATGTTATTGGAAAGCAGAGACTAGTTCAATCCTCAAGTAAAAATCGGAATGTCTTAGCAGTTGAATTTATCGACACTGAGCTTGCTAAATTATTCCTGTTCAAAGGGAACAAGATTCTTTACCAAAAAGTGTTGAATAGAGTAACGGTTGATATTTCCGAATTAAGGAAAGACTTAAATCAGATTATCAGGGATAAATTTGTGACAGAGAATAGTGGCATAGCCAGATTATCACAGCATGATATCGATGAAGCCCAAATTATTTACTCCTATCTTAAGAAAAATCGGAGTAGGATAACTAGTTTTTGGATACCAGCTACACGACTAAATAGAGAAACATCTGGCTTAGATGCCACAGTCTTAAAGATAATAAACCGAATTACTTCCGGAATTTCATAAGTTGGTCTTATCTATTAATGAAAATAAGATTTTAATGACGTTATACTAACTGTGGACGATAGTTCATCCAGTCTAGGGCGAACCCCGCCGGGGGTGGTTGTCATGGTTAACTACTTCGTATTTATATCTAGGTTGATTGTACCTCGGTCATAAACGAAAGCGCATCCGTCCATAGCTTATCCTCCGTCTCGGTAATCCTTAGTTATGTGACATATCCACCATTAGTATAATTATTTCGAGGGAAGATTCTATTCGCATTAACGAGATAGAAAAGCTATGTTGCAATTTACTTTAAACCGTCTAAGGTATCGTTGATCGCGCCAATCATAGTTTCAAGCTTGGAAGTTATTTCAAGTTTATTGGTGAATCTAAGTCATAGAGGTCAGTATTTAAGACAAAGAAAAATTTGTTATATGCCTTATTGAATCGATCCTTGATTCGTTTGCGTCGTCGATGGTCACCAAGTTTGCTCGCCTGTGTTTTTAAGTATTCGATCTGTTTTTCCAGTTCTAGCTTCTTGATTTCACCTTTTTGCGTTTTCCTAATAAGTTGATTAATCTCCTTTTGAGTTAGATCATGTTCGATCTTTAATGCTTCAATTTCTTTTTGAATTTCTTGTGGGATATCTTCCGATGGTTTTTTTACAGTATGCTCCTTTAAATGAACAGACACTTGTTCAGCTAGTTCCGAAGCATTATTTAGGAATACAATGAACTTTCCAAATGAAAGGAAGTGGTGTGATTTAATCTTGAAAATGTCTCAACTGTCATTTATCACATGACCAACTTCTTCCAGTTTATCTTGGGGAAGTGCATAGGCTTTTGGATATGGTTTGTACGAAAATCGAGACATACTTACATCCCCTTTTGTACATAACGTATGAATCGACAGGAATGTCCTATTACAACACTAATCGATCTTAGATTCTAAAGTGTAATTCCTCCTTTAATTAAGAGAAAATCCATCAGGTTATCCTTCAACATCAACCTAAGACATAGCTATGATATTGCCGAAGTTTAAATAATTGGTATTTCCAGTTCATCTTATCAGCGCGTAATATTTCTACCCCTTCGATAGCCCGCCGGGGTGGCTGTCTTGGTTAACCTATACGTGTGTTTATGTTCGAGATTGGCCGATGGCGGCATTGTTGATTTAGATAATATATGGAGGAAGAGAATGAATCTTATTGGCAATATCATTTGGCTAATACTTGGCGGTCTTATAGCAGCTATTGCATGGCTAATAGCTGGTCTGATTTTGTGCGTAACAGTTATTGGTATTCCGTTTGGTGTTCAATGTTTTAAGATCGCGAGCTTTGTATTGTGGCCTTTTGAAAAAGAAATTGAACTAGGCCATTTTGGGACAGGGGGATTGATCTTAAATATAATCTGGCTTATCTCCTTTGGATGGGGGTTTGCAATAGCTCATTTCGCGATAGGAGCAATTTTTTGTTTAACGATTATAGGCTTTCCATTTGGACTTCAGCATTTTAAATTTGCTCAACTTGGTCTCATACCTTTTGGGGCGAAGATATACTAAACAAATCGTGTGCTCGATGCACCCCTCTGGGCGAACACCGCCGGGGTGGCGGTCTTGAGTTTTTATATATGAGGGGTTAGGGGTATTTTGCCATGGATGATAACAAATCCAATTCGGACCGTCCATGATAGGTCTTGCCTTCGACCGGTTAGCTTACCGACCTTGAAAAAAACATAAGAGGAGAGACAATGAAAAGTATAATTGATACGGGATTGAGTGATTACAAATTAAGATTTGCAGAACCAAGCGATGTTTCATTAATATTAGAATTTATAAGGGAATTGGCTGAATATGAAAAAATGTTGCATGAAGTCGTTGCTACAGAAGAAGTTTTGAGAGAATCGCTATTCGAAAGAAAAATAGCTGAGGTTATAATTGGTGAATTCCAGAATCAACCGGTATGTTTTGCATTGTTCTTTTACAATTTTTCAACTTTCCTAGGGAAACCAGGCATTTACTTGGAAGATTTATTTGTGAAACCTGAAATGAGAGGAAAAGGAATTGGTAAGATTATGCTTTCATTTCTCGCAAAGTTAGCAATAGAAAGGAAATGTGGGAGATTGGAATGGTGGTGTTTAGACTGGAATGAACCTTCAATCAAGTTTTATAAAAATCTGGGTGCTATTCCGATGGATGATTGGACTGTATATAGAGTAAGTGATGACGAATTAAATAAATTGGCAAGTCAGTTTACTAAGTAAGGCTGTCAGAAGATTTGGCATAACTCTTTTGATAAAGCTACTAATGTGCGTCCTCCAAACAGCATTTTCTCAGTCCATCCAATCATCTCACAATTTCCTCTCATGCAATAACCAGCCAGTGGGGCTGTTATTAAACTGGTTCGTACTTTTATGTAACGGGTCACTGGAACCCTACATGATCAATGAAACTATATGAGTAATGTCTCCACTGAAGTTATTTGCCAGATCGTTTGGACGGTCTGGCTTTATTTATTCTTTCTAGGATTATTTCTAGCGTATCTGGGAGGAAATGAAGGGAAAATGTTGAATGATTAGAGGGTGAATTATCTGGGGGGGCTCGGTAAACCCCTCTGAATGGAGGAGTCATGAGACAATCACCTTATCTTGATATTGATGTAGTGAATGGTTGTGTAACATATTACATGAAATCATGGGACGATTTTAGTAATTTCATTAATAAGCACTTTCTTACATACTCAAAGCAATATATATGGAGAGGGCAGGAAAGAAGCGATTGGCTACTCGAATCTAGTTTAGATAGATTACTTAAGAAGTTTAATAGAACGGATAGGCCTTTATTAAGAACAAAACATTTGGATAATTTTAGATATTCCATCAGAGGAAGATGCGATTTTTCATCTTCTGAATTGTTGGAGGATGAGTGTTGGGCATTGGGTCAACATTATGGTTTGGCCACACCTTTATTAGACTGGACAATTTCTCCTTTTATTGCTGCATTTTTCGCCGTTAATAACGTACCAGTTATCTATCCAAGTTCAGTTGATAATGGGTTTAATGAAAAGAGTTTCGCAATTTTTGCATTGCATAAACATAGTACCTTAGAAAAGAACGAAAAATTGAATTTAAATGAAGAAATGTCCTTAAAAGTTATTGATCCTTTATTTGATGGGAATCCAAGATTGGTCAGTCAGGGCGGGTTATTTACAAAAATACCAGTATCAAGTGATGTAGAATCATGGGTTGAGGACAAGTTTTGTGGTCATGAAGATTATGAGATTTTAATAAAATTTATAATCCCA
The DNA here is from genome assembly GCA_031292435.1 of Ignavibacteriaceae bacterium. GTDB lineage: Bacteria > Bacteroidota > Ignavibacteria > Ignavibacteriales > Ignavibacteriaceae > Fen-1301. Next base: position 504 of record JARLHD010000175.1, on the reverse strand, counting down.
TATAAGGATATTAAAAATACTAGAAAGATTCTTTCTCTATTAAACCGTATGAATGTTAACCATCTTTCTTTGTTTCCTGACTTGCAAGGGTCGTCTTATCACTGTAATACTATGCTTGCAGTTCCTTCATATTAGAAATAGCCTCGATGTTTAAGTCTAAAAAGTGTTAATAGAGATGTATCCCAACCCCGCCAACCGTCCCACTCAGCCGACCCGTGTTCGATGCACATATCTGGGCGAACCCCGCCGGGGTGCTGTCTGCCTAACATGTGCCTTGGAGTATTGGTGGGTGACTACCAAGGACTATGAAAGAATCGCATCAACTCAATCCTTCCAACCCACAACATGGCTACCCTCGGTAGTACCACTACAATTTTTTAATAATGCTTTAGTATTTTGAGGATTTTTGCCGGGTTACGCTCGGAGTATTTATACTTTCAGGAGGGTATTTCTATGGAAATTCGGGTTTATTACGAGGATACTGACGCAGCTGGGGTGGTTTAT
>JARLHD010000174.1 GCA_031292435.1 Ignavibacteriaceae bacterium | reverse complement strand
GGTCCGGAACTATTGTAAAATGGGCTGAATAATAATTGACCGGCAGTCGGATTATTATTTACGGTAATCTGAAATGTCGGAAAGTTTGGATCAATAGGAACTTGTGCTGAAATCGAGATAGAAATAATAATTAAAATGATAATAAGTTTCATTATAATCCCTATAAACCCATAATTTAAAAACACAAAACTTTTAGTTTACCTTTTTAACTAAAAGTAAAAATTTTCTGTTTGTTTCAGGTCACTTAGTATTTTGAGATCATAAATAATATATGTTAGATTTCATCTTAAATTTTAAAAGGAGTTACATTGTATGCAACCCGATATCCTTGAAATTAAAACTGGACTTGTTATGCTGAAACCTTCTCATGAAGTTTTTGAGGCTATTGTTGACCCTCATAAAATGTCTGTCTATTTTATTTCTGAAAGTAATGGAAGAATGGAAGAAGGGAAAAAACTCATCTGGAAGTTTCCTGAAATGGATATGGAAGTTCCTGTTCGCATAAATAAAATTGTGAAGGATAAATATATTTCATACTTCTGGAATGATGAAGATGGTAAAGAACTTCTTGTGGAAATGACTTTGACTCCCAAAGAAAATGATTCTACTTTCGTTGTTATAACTGAAAAAAGTAGGAATAATGACGAAGCTGGAATAAAATGGCTTAAAGGAAATACAGAAGGATGGGCAAACTTCCTCGCATGTTTAAAAGCTTATCTGGAATATTCAATTAATCTAAGAAAAGGTGCCTTCGATCTGTCGCAAATGCCTACTTCATAATAATCATTTTGATGGAAGAAGTGTAATTGGCTGAGATCATTTTCCCGATATAAACACCGCTCGCTAACTTGCTTCCGTCGAACATAATTTCATAATTACCGGCTTTTTTGTTCTCATTTACTAATGAGGCTACTTCTTTACCTAAAACATTAAAAACTCTCAATGAAACAAATCCATCGTTTGGTAAAGAATATGTTATCCTCGTTGAAGGGTTAAATGGGTTCGGATAGTTCTGTGATAATTTATATTCCACTGGCTGGGATAAGTCATGCGTAATTTCCATATTTATTACGTTTGAATATTTAAATTTCCCACTAAAATCAATTTGTTTTAACCTGTAACTTATATTCCCGGTACCATGTGGCGAATCAATGAAAGAGAACTTTTGAATATTGGTGCTGTTGCCATTACCTTTTACAAACCCTATCTTTTCCCAACCATTTTGTGCTTCATTTCTTTCAATATCAAATCCATAATTATTTATCTCTACTGCAGTGTTCCATACAAGTACTATATTTGTCCCATTAATAACCGAAGTAAAACTAATAAGTTCAACAGGCAATGGGTTTCCTCCATCTGTTCCGCCAAATGTCATTCTACTTATTATAGATAGATCTTTCGAAATTATCGAATTATCATTTAGGGTAAAATTTATGCCCCCTGCTACAAATGTTATTTTTGAAATCGAAGCTAAATTGGTGCTATTTGCTTGATTACCGTTGGTATAGGCAATATTCAAATAGGTCTGTGAAAAGAGCTGAGTCGTTAATAAAACCAGTAATGTAATTAGAATTCTCATACGTAAAACTTCTTTTGATATTCGCACATTAATCAATTATTTTGTGAACGATAAAATATAAACTTTAACACAGAATACAAACATGAATCTCAAATTCTTACCCATTTTACTATTATTATTCACCCTTAATAATGTTTTTGCTCAGGGTTTAATTATTCATAAACCGACTGGCAAAGATACTATTGTAATTAGTACTATCGATAGCATTACTTTTAATCAAAATATGAATGTCCATAAAAATGTGGGAACAGACTATAATATCCCGGTTGTAGGTATCGACAGTCTTTCATATGATGCATCTATTAACACTTTTCCCATTCTTACTTCACTTGATCGCACAATGGTAATTGTTGGAAGTCAGGATTTTGTTTTAACAGCATTCGGTCAGAATTTTAAGAATACTTCCGTAATTCAATGGAATGGAACAAGCTTAACTACAATTTTTATTTCCACCACCCAATTAGAAACTACTGTTCCTGCTTCTGATTTAACAGCTGCTGGTTCAATAAATATTACTGTTTTTACTCCCGCTCCAGGGGGTGGCACTTCCGTTCCTCTTCCTTTCATTGTTGCGGCAGTTACTATTACCAAAGAAGATTTTGAAGTTGGTTCAAAAACATCCTATGCAGCCGCAGATGTTACTCTTAAAACGGGAGTGTGGAATTTTAATGATGTTTTGATTGGCAATTCCTCTAGCGATGTTTATAACGGTACCAAGTCAGCACGTATGCGCAATGGCAAATTGACTATGAAATTTAATTTAACTTCCGGCGCCGGAACTGTTACTGTGCAGCATGCAATGTTCGGAATCGATGCACCCTCTAAATGGCAATTATGGTATTCAATTGATGATGGCTCCAATTGGACTCAGGTTGATTCTACCAGAATTACAAATACCAAAGTTTTCCAGACGGCTACTTTTACAGTTAATATAAGCGGATTCATCCGTTTTGAATTAAGAAAAGCCGATAGTTCCGCTGTTAACCGTATTAATTTTGATGATTTTACTGTAACCAGTTATGGCTCCTCGAGCACCAATCCGACTCCGATTCTTACTTCAATCTCTCCAACATCAGATACTTTGAATGCCCCCGCATTTACTCTAACTGCTAACGGTAGCAATTTTGTCTCATCTTCCATTGTACGATGGAATGGAAATGCTCTTGCTACTACTTTTGTTTCTGCAATACAGCTTACCGCTGTGGTTCCTGTTTCAGTTTTAACAAGCGTAGAGACAGCAGCTGTAACTGTTTTTACTACAAATGGCGGAACTTCTTCCTCTAAGCCTTTTGATGTTGTATACGGATTAAATAGCCCAGTCCCATATGTAAGATATATTTCTCCAGCCACCTGTCTGTTCGGTAAATCAGATTTTAACATGACCGTGACCGGGAACTATTTTGTGAGCTCATCTGTTGTTCAATGGAATGGCGCTCCCTTAGTTACAAGTTTTGTCTCTGCAACTGTTTTG
>JARLHD010000173.1 GCA_031292435.1 Ignavibacteriaceae bacterium | reverse complement strand
TGGAAATCCAGGCAGAATAGCAGGGTGGGTAAGTGAAGCAGGTAAAAGACTAGTCTTTGATAAAGACGGAATGGCTTATTGTGAAAAATCAAAGAAAAGATATAAGTTTGAGAATAATTCTGTTCGTGAAGTAAAGTAAATTGTAATATCAAATATATAGAGGAAAATTCACAGACTAAATCTGTATCTATCTTTTTATTTATATGAGCCAATATTAAAAATGGGTTAGTTATCAATATAACTAACCCATTTTTAATAATCGGATGGAAGATAGTCCTAACAGCGAATTATTTTATAAGATTCATTTTAATGGTTTTCGAAATTTTAGCACTTCCATTTGCAGGAGATTCTACAAGAGAAAGTAAATAAACTCCTGAAGGATGATTACTTCCGCCCCATGTAATTTCATATGTGCCAGACTGCTGGATTTCATTTTTTAACTCATCTATCTTTTCCCCGATTACATTATAGACCACAAGGTTGACCATGCTTTCTTCTGGAATGGTATATCTTATTTTAGTCGAAGGGTTGAAGGGGTTTGGATAGTTACCAATAGAGAATGTTTCAGGAATAAATGTAACTGTAACAATATCAGAGTATTTAAAGTTGCCGCTGTTATCAATTTGTTTAAGTCGGTATTGGATTTTATATCCGACAGGATTTTTATCTTCAAACGAATAAGTATTTTTAGTAATACTATTCCCTTTTCCGTCAACGAATCCTATTTTATCCCAGGAAGAACCTGAGTTTCTTTGAATTTCGAATCCCTGATTATCTATCTCTGTAGCTGTATTCCAGGCAAGCAGAATGAGATTATTTACTAAATTTCCAGTAAATGAAGTAAGCTCAACCGGCAAGGTAGTAGATGTGTGCTGAATTGCACCCATATCAGGATTGGATGAAGGAACTGCTGTTCCCAAAATATCTGCTGTTAATCCTACACTAGTACCTGAATTTAAACCTTTGCTACCAGTCTTAAGACACAAATCCCTGGTAGAATAATTATTAAATAATGGATCACAATCAAAGCTATTGGCATCAAATGATAATGACTGCCATTGAGGCAAGGTACTGTAATAAGTCCCGTGTCTATACCATTGGTGAGAGCAGGAGGAAGTCATATAATAAAGGTTATTATTGAAAGTCCAGGTTCCCATCTGCCCTGACACCTCTTCATACAAGAAATATCCTGAACTGTTATCGGAATAAAATATATTATTTTTGAATACCATTCCATTATTTACACCCGTCTTTGAATTAAGGTGAATAGAAGCCTCACTTCCGTGGGTAATAAAGGTATTATTAAAATAAGAAGAGTTACGGGTAGCATAAGCATCATAAGTTCCGCTTCCGTCAGTAAACAAATATACATTTATATTTGTAGCTTCAAAGAGATTGTAATAATACAGTGCCCCTGCCGAACCATCTTCATCGATATTATCATATCTACCATTTTTAATGACACAATACCTTACTACCAGGCCATTAGCCATTCCCAGATCATTAGTACCAAAAGCGACCCTAATATTGGAAAAGTTATTTAACAGTGTATCATATTCCATAAGGGCATTATCCGTACCATCTAAATAAATACCCAAATTGCCCTGATTAGGATCAGATAAAGTTTGCTGTCCATCACTCAAAGTACAATTTCTTACAGTAAGATAAGTTCCCTGCCCGTCATACAGACCTACCTTAGTTATGTGTCCCCCTTTGCTGCTGTCTATATTGCAGGATTCAAATGTAATATGATTGCAATACCATAGATTAACATTAGCCGAAGGATCGGTAGAACTTCCCTTAAAACCATTAACGAACCTGAGTCCGTTAAAAATTATATTATTCCTGTTACTCATATCAACACATTCGATAGTGGAATGGCCGTCGATAACAGGTTTTGCGCCTGTGCCATAACTGTTGAAAATTAAACCGTCGTTATTAGGCATGAGAGTAGCATCAGTAAACCTGTCTCCGCATTTAAAGCTTATAATATCTCCGGAGTTAAAACTTGAGGAATTAACTTTGGAGATATTATTCCATGCTGCGGATATGGTGGTACCTGAATTGTTGTTATTACCCCCTTCGTTATCAACATAGTAAGTGGTAGCATGAAGATTACCCATAAATAGAAATAATATTGCTCCCCACCAATAGTAAATTGATTTTAGCATAATAAGTCCTTTTGAATAGATTTTAATTAAAGACAGGTAGAACTTAGTTTTATAGATAAAGAGGAACCATAAGGGGAAATCGGAAATAATTGACTGAACAACCTGATTTTTTTATAAGGGAAATCCTTACATGAGGTAAGGAATACCCTTAATTTTCCGGATTAAATTTGTTATATAGCCGTATTGTATAAAATGAGCTATAT
>JARLHD010000172.1 GCA_031292435.1 Ignavibacteriaceae bacterium | reverse complement strand
TAAGAAGGTCGTAGACCCCATATGGATTTACTTTACCCAGTTCTTTGTCCTCAAAATCATACACATTTACAAGTAATGGATCGTTTTTTGGACGTAGTTCTTTACCCCCGTTTTTGAAATTTCCAATATACTCTTTCTTTTTTGTATCGACAGAAATCACAGGTTGATTTTCTTTTTGAAATTCCTTACATTTTTCATTTATATAGTTGAACTGCTGATCACGATCAGGATGAGAAGTTCCTTCTATGGTTTTCTTATTCGCTTGTAAACTGTAACCAAGCATACGAAGCATATCCGCAACTCTTGAATGACTTACTTTATGCCCCATTTTTATTAGTTCTTCGGCCAACTTGCGAGTACTTTTAGAGGTCCAACGCAAAGGTGATTCAGGATCCCCACGGCTTGTCGGTTCAATAAGTGTTTCAAGATCGGATAGGAGAGCAGGGTCTTTCTCAACACTCTTTTTGCGACCGCCTCCTGGAGCACGTATTTTATCATCCGAGAGAATTTCCCCACTTTCCAGTTCATTACAACCTTTTTTAATTGTTTCTTCAGAAATATCCATTGCACGAGAAACTAAGCTAATGTTGCCAAAGCTAAGTGCTTCTGCTGCTGCGAATAAACGTTTGCTTTTTTCATTAAGGAAGGGTTTTAGTAAGTTGTATTTTTTGGAAATGACTTCCTCAAGCATAATATAAAAATGGGACTACATATATAAAAATGTACTTATTTTATATCGCTACAACTACTTAGATAATATAAACTGGATTCGGCAGGTTAACGTAATTAGAGATATATATTTTCATATTCCTCTCCCATTAGACTCAATATCTTCCAGTGAACCTCCTCCATATTCAGTATTTCAGACTCTACTTTTCCTTCTTTTTGAATAAAAAGTTCTGTAATTCCCTGGAAATTGAAAAATATCCAAGCCATTGTAGGTCTTTTTGTAGGTTTCCCTTTTTGATCTGGAACTGTTTCATTCTCTTGTTCCAATTTTGTCCTTAATCTCCACTCTGCAATTGAATAAAACATCAGGCATAGAACCATTATCATAGTCAATGCCTCAATTCTTGAGTTGTTTTTTAGGTAGACTTTAGATACGCTAAATGTGTCATCTTTCAAGAACCTGAATCCTTTTTCTACTTTATCTTGTCCTTTGTAGCACTTTAGCATCTCTTCAGGAGAAAGGCTGATATCATTACTTGCGATGATGAAAAGTCCCATTTTCTCCATTTCTTTCAAAACAAAGGTATCATTAACTTTTATGTTGCCATCAATCCTGAAATAAGTATTTAATTTCTCATCTTTTGAAGTTCTACCTCTTTTACCTGGTTCACGTTTGTAAATAGCTTTCAAATCTATTTTTTCAAACATGACAGAAGGGAAATCTTGAATCCATTCTTCTGCAATTTTTAATGCGTCCTCTTCACAAAAGAAGTCTCTTCCCTTCAGCTTTTTAAGAGACTTTTCTGCCTTTTCAACCTCATTTTCAAGCTTCTTTCTGAGAGTTTCCTCTTTCTTCTCTTTCATCTTATGAGAAAGCAACAGAACCCATTTTTGTTTGATTCCACCATATTCCACAAAGGTTTGATAAAACGAGTATCTCTCGTCGCTTTTTAGCGTTTTCAGGTTCAGATTTGCAGTTAGCAGTTCCTTTGCTTCACAAATTGTTGCAGGAACACGACTTATCCAGAATGATCTTCCTATATTCTTGATATTATCTTCTGTGTAAAATGAGCTATCTGCGACATAGTACACTTTGCTTTCGGGTCTTAAAACAGATTTAAGAGACGTAATTGCTTCAAGAATTGTTTTTTTGTCTGAAGCATTTCCTGAATGTGTATTCATAAAAAGAGGTATACCATGCTGATTAACAATCAAACTAAGAACAAATTGCTTGAGATCCCATCTTCCGTTCTTGGGAATTCCGAAAGTAATGTCAATAGAATCTGTTTCTTCATCATCATAATCTCCATACACACTAACACTTGTAGTATCAGCATGCAGACAGTGAACAGGAATAGGTAAACGACTCAGGATGTGAAGAACGATCTCGGTAAACAGTTTTGTAGTACCATATTTTACGATCCTATCAAGAGTCTCCCCAATTACATATTGATTGAGATCTTCTTTTGTAACACCTTCTCCAAAGAGCCTTTCTGTAGAGATGTTCTTGAAGAAGTCAGGAAACAGGTACAAACGCTGTCCTATAAAACCCAGACCATTAAGTATCATAGCTAGGATGCAGACTGAGTGAGGAATATTATGATCCCTCTCTTTAGGAAGTTTTTCATCGATTAGTTTGTCAACTTCCAATTCTCTGTAAGCTCCGACAATGAGACCGAGGTGACCCAAGAAACTCGTACGTTTCATTGAGGATTCAACGCTTCTAATACTCTTTTTACCTATCATGATAATATCATGAAAGAAATATAAAATTAATTATATTAATCTATGCGTTAACCTGCCGAAGGCAAGTTCCAATAACTACAATGTGCTTTACATTATCTGTAAAAGGATAAGATTATCACGGCTAATATTATTCCACTAATCCAACTTAAAACCATGACTGGAATACTGGACTTCTCTGACTGAGAACATATTTTTTCACATCTTTCTTTGTGGTTCACGTTGCGTCACTTTTCCGATTCTTATTAGCGATTATCAATTGCTAGAATACAATATTTAAGCTTTCTACTTTCATCCCACATTCCGCAGATGTACACAAAAATGCCATCTATTTTCTCAATATGGCAGTAGTTTAAAAATCAGCCCATCCTTTGATAGACAATTTTGGGCAAATCGGCAAGTAAATTCTACATCTGTGTACATCTGCAGAATGTGGGTTTCATATCAATCCACCCTATTTATTTAGCAGCCTGAACTTTCCGATGTTCAGCTATTAACTTACAACCTTCTCCCTTTCTGGTCTAACTATGCTAATCACAACTAAAATATTAAAACAAAATGGAAAAGAATGGTCGTCCCTTTTCATTCAGTTGATATTATATAATATAAAATAAATACTAATTCTTATGGGGAAACGGGGTCCTAAACCACAATTTATTGATATAGCTTGTCCAAATAAGGCTTGTGAACTTTACGGTCTTACCAATCAAGGAACTGTTGTCGGAAATGGAACTTCCATAAGCCGTGGAGAAAAGACTCGAAAATACATTTGCCGTCACTGCGGCAAAGTATTCAACGATCATACAGGTTCTGTCTATTATGATCTTCGCAAAGAGGAACATATTATTGATTTAGCCCTGAAAATGTCTATGAAGGGTATGAGTGAAGAAGCTATTGCTGATGTATTGGAAATAGAACCAGCTACGGTACGTAGATGGTTATGTCGTGCTGCAGAGCAGTGTGATAAGGTAAATGAGTATTTCATGAAGAATCTGAATCTGCATAAGATTGAGATGGATGAACTGTGGGTTATAGTCAAAAAAAAATAGTCCCAAGAATGAAGGATTATGAAGATGATGGTTCGTGGATGTGGGTAGCTTTTGCACCAGAATGCAGGTTAATAGTTGCTTTTGTAATAGGACCAAGAAAACAGTATGTTGCGGATGAATTACTTAAACTAACAGTTAAACGCCTTTCTGAATTAAGACCTCTTTTTGTCTCTGATGGTTTGAAGTTTTATACTAAAGCTCTTTTAAATGAATTCGGAGAAATAGAGGCGTTCCCTAGAACTGGGAAAAGGGGAAGACCAAGAAACCCAAAAACTATTCCTCCTGAAGACTTGGAGTATGCTCAGGTTATAAAAAAGAGAAAGGGAGGAAGGTTACAGAAAATAGTCAAGAAAGTAATATTTGGAAAAAGCATAGAAGAAAAAGAGATATCAACAAGTCTACTTGAAAGACAGAACTTAACATTCAGGCAGGACAACAATAGAGTCTCAAGGAGGACAATAGGGTTTTCAAAGAAAGTAGAGTGCTTGATAAGTAGAATGATGCTTTACTGCACGCACTTTAACTTCTGTAGAGAGCACAGCGGATTAGCATATGAAGATGAAAGAGGTATTAAATGCAAAAATACGCCTGCAAGAGAGGCAAAAATTACGGAATCTAAATGGAAATTAAGGGATCTGATGACATTTAGATATTTCAAAACATCAACCGGATAAAAATGGACGACCAACCTGATAACCTCACACAAAATCAGCATAAATTACACATATAATGCAGAACATTAGAGAAAAATCCAACTTGTTTATAAGAGTGATTGCATATTAAACCACTTTAGTTCCATTGGAAGTTAGGATGTTTAATTGTCACGAAGTATTTAATAATAAATGTTAGTCGCTGATTAAATGCTCAATGTTCTTCAAGATAATGGTTTTTTATATTTTTTAAAAAAAATGATTAAAATAAATTACACTATCTCGTTATTTATAATCAAATTGGACTTTTCAAATTTTAATAAAATTAGAGTATGAACCCCCGTATCAATAAAAGTTCAGAATTACCCAACAAACAGTACAGGCGCAATATATGACCAATTAATGAAACCCTTTACTTAATCTGCATACAGAGGTTCACTTAAAATAATCTAATATAACATATAAAAACGTTTTCAAATTAATCAAAATTGATGAATAAGTATAGAAAAAACATTTGCACAGGAAAATGAGGCATATAAACAAATTTCAAGCCAATAAATCTCGTGTTCTTCTTTGTAATAATCTTAAAAGTGTATTCGGAGAATTTTATAAAAAAGGAAGACATGGACCTCTTTCCATAAGATTCTGCTCTTGCCATTGACGATCAAATGATATTATGCTATTTGAATAAAACATAATAATATAATTTGGAAATTATAACCCCTTTATTTCAATTGGAGAAATATAATTTTAAAATTATCAATTAACCAATT
>JARLHD010000171.1 GCA_031292435.1 Ignavibacteriaceae bacterium | reverse complement strand
GATTCTTTGCATAGGGGAAGAGGATGGCTTACCAATTTTATGAGGGGCAATAAAGCTTGGAATAAAGATAATCTTATCAAGATTTCTAATCTCTTTAACAGCAAGGGCAGTTATAAGATGACCGTTATGGATAGGGTCAAATGTACCTCCGAAGATGCCGACTTTCATTTCAGCAGATCCTTATATTCAATGAATAACTGAGTAAACTTTTCATGCATAACCTGGCTGCAATAAGCAAGACTTTCTTTCTTTGAAAGTTCATTATAGAGGTTTTTAAAATCTTCGATATTATTGATAACAAGGAAGTTATCAATTACATGAAGGAAGTGTTCATGTTTAGAAGTATACTTAAGGAAATTATTGTAATTAAGGTTATGCCAGTCAATTTCTGCGAACAATTCATAATTAAAGGAATTGAATCCCAAAAAAGTGATTCCCCCGGTGGAAGTTTTACCAATGACTACGGCTTCATCATCTATAGATAAAAGATTGAATGCCTGTTGAATATCATTAGGTGTAAGGCAAATAGAATTCGAAAAGATTAATAAGTTATTACTATAGGAGTGGAAATACTTATCAGAAAGGTTCTTCAACATTTGTGTTTTATCGGCTGTATTTCCGAAGAATAACTGCAGGCCTTCTTGTTTAAAACGTTCGGGCAAATAATCCTTATCATTATTATCAAAGACATAAACCGAATTTACCTTTCCTTCGAAAGTATCGAATATATCCTTATAGTTTTCAGTTAAAGCAGAAAAAAGAAGGGTTGAATGAGCATTATCAAATGATTCAAAGGAAGGAGTAAACCCAGGATTAAATACAGAATGCAGGGGGAACAAATAAACAGACGAGTTCAGTTTATTCATTTTGTACCGGCCAATAAGGTTTGAATATAATTTCTGTAATAGTAAACATCCTTTTCATAGTAAACGCGGTTATGACCTTTTGTATTTCTTAACTGCATTTTTCTGAAAGCAAGAGTGGTGGCAGAGTTAATGTAAAGCTTTCTTATTTTTTCATCGATCCACCCAAAATTATTT
>JARLHD010000170.1 GCA_031292435.1 Ignavibacteriaceae bacterium | reverse complement strand
ATGTATCTGATCCACCAGATATCGGAGCATATCAGAACTCTATCTACTTGTCAGGCACATTATCTGCTAATACAACTTTGAACGGAAATGTCGCAGTAACAGGGAATGTAACCACTCCTACTAACGTTACCCTTACTATTTCACCCGGAACAAACATGAAATTTGCTTCCGGATGTTCACTAACCATAAATGGGCCATGCAAAGCTGTCGGCTCATCTTCACAGCCGGTTACTTTTACCAGTCTTTCCGGTAGTACAACCCCCGGCAGTTGGGGTTCAGTAATATTTAATGCCCGGCGTAATGATCTATACTATGATTCTCTTGATCATGCATTAGTCACCTATGGTAACGGTATTCAATGTAGAAATGGTACCCAGGTTACTATAAGTAATTCCCAGATCAATAATTGCACTTACGGGTTTAATTTATATCAGGCAGATGCACAAATTTTGAACAATACTGTTGAAAATCCTGCGCAGGAAGGAATATACATGGATTGCCCTTATTACCAACCCATAATCCTGGGAAATATAATAAGAAGAACTACTGATCCTGTCAACTATGCAGGGTTTTATGCATATGGTTCAGGCCCTGAAGTAATAAATAATTATATAAGCGGTTTTTATACAGGAGCTTTATTTTCCAGCTCTTATATTGAGTCAGGCCAATTTAGCCCAGGTGGATGCAATAATGAAATAACAGGAAATGTTGTAGGACTTCGGGCAGATCATGTAAGTTTAATCCTTTTAGGAGGTGATTGCGGAGGTGGAGGTACTATAGTACCCAATAACTCCATATTTGGAAATACTTCTTATGATTTATCGATTTGTGATACGAGTTTAGCAGAAGGGGGTCCTAATTACTTTGGAGCAGCTCCTTACAATTTCGATATCGATGCAAGTTCAAGTGTTGATTTTGATACCTATGGTGAATGGACAAGTAATCCGTGCGGAGGTTCCTCTAAAATTACAAATGATCCACATTTAGCGCATAGTTCTCTGAAAAAGACGGTTACTGATAATTTACTGTCAGGCCAGTTGCTGGAAAAACAAGGCAGAATTGATGATGCGATTGCCTTTTACTTAGAATTGATAAATAATAATGATCATGTAAGATTTGCATTATTAAAACTTGCTTTCATAATGAAGAAATATTCAAAACCCGAGATAACGACCTCGTTAGAAAACTTATTAACTACCTCAAATAATAATTACTGTAAGATCAAAAATACGCTTGGAAATATATATTTACAGTCCAACCGGTTCGATGATGCAATAACAGCCTTTAATGATGCAATAGATCATTCATCAACTGATTATGATGGAATAAATGCAAGATTCGGAAAACTTTTCGGATATCTGAATATAGGATGTAATATCCCGATGGCATCACAGGTACTATCAAATATAAAAGGGCTAAACCTAACCGATAATGAAACTTTAATCAGAATTAAAATGGCT
>JARLHD010000015.1 GCA_031292435.1 Ignavibacteriaceae bacterium | reverse complement strand
TTACCATCTTAAGAATTGAACAGATCCTTGCATGAGCATATTGAAGATAGAATACAGGGTTTTCATCTGATTGTTTCTTGGCGAGTGCCAGATCAAAGTTCATATGTGAAGATATATTCCTCATGTTAAAGAAATACCTTACAACATCTGCCCTGGCTTCAAATACCAATTCATCAAGTGTTATGTAATTTGCTTTCCGGGTAGACATTTTAACAATTTCACCGTTTTCAACAATAGTAACAAACTGATGAATAAGAACTTTCATTTTAGCTGTGTCATACCCCAAAGCATTAAGACCAGCAACGACATCAGGATATGTTGCATTATGATCTGATCCGAACAGATCAATTATTAAATCGTAATTGCGTTCAAATTTAGTAATATGATATGCAATATCGGGAAGCCGGTAGGTAGGTTCACCGGTAGATTTAACAATTACTTTATCCTGTTCATTTCCAAGTTCGGAGAATTTAAGCCATACTGCCCCATCTTTTTCATAGGATAGATGCTTTTCTTTAAACCTTTCAAGCAGAGATTCAATTTTCTTTTCCTGATAGAGGGTATTTTCATTATAAAACAAGTTAAACTTTATCCCGATTGTACCGAGGGTCCTTTCGATATCGGCAAAAATCTCCTGTTCTGCTTTAATTTTGAACTTACCTTCGGCAGGCTCATCTCTCAGGGAATCATTGAATTCTTTTTTAAGATCGTCAGCAATTTCTTTAATATACTCACCCTGATAATAATCAGCAGGAAATTGAATTTCATCTCCCAGCAACTCAAGGTAACGGAGTCTTACAGAGTCCCCCAGAACCCGCATTTGTCTTCCAGCGTTATTAAAATAATATTCGCGGTCGACTTTATATCCAACCCACTCAAGGAGGTTGGCTATGGTGTCACCGCAGACAGCATTCCTGCCATGTCCTACAGTTAAGGGACCAGTTGGATTTGCAGATACAAATTCTACATTTGCTTTTTTGCCTTTAAACTTATTTGTCCTTCCATAACTATCCCCGCCGGATAGTATTTCTTTGATTATACGTGATGTATATTCCTGTGAGTAGAAGAAGTTAATAAATCCAGGTCCGGCAATATCAGCTTTATAAATTATATTATTATCAATCTCTAAATTGCTAAGGATTTCTGAGGCCAGATCTCTTGGATTCCTTTTCAATTTTTTAGATAACAGGAGGGCGGCATTGCAGGACAGATCGCCCAGGTCAGAATTAGGGGGGATCTCAAAATGTAAAGTTAAATCTTTAAGGTATTCTAATCGTGAAGAAGCTTTCTCAAACACGGAATGAAGATATCTTTTCAAAATTGTCCCGGATAAGATTAGGAAATGTTATTCGCTTTTAATTTTTTTAGGACGACCCGGTTTTCTTTTTTCAGGTACTTTGAGCAAAGAATCCTCGGCGCTAATTACCGGAGCATCTCCCCAAAGTTTTTCCAGGTTATAATAATCCCGTGATTCCTTTTTGAACACATGCACAACGATATCTACAAAATCTATCAGCACCCAATTTAATGAACTATAGCCTTCAGTGTGCCAGCTTCTTACGCCATCGTCTCGCATTTTCTTATCAACTTCATCGGCAATAGCCTTTACCTGGGTATTAGAATCCCCGGTACAGATGATGAAATAATCAGTAATTGTAGTAAGATTTCTCAGATCAAGAATTTTTACATCATATCCTTTTTTACTGAAAATAAGTTCCACAATGCTATCAATTATTTTATTACTCATTCATCCTCATTTAGTATTAGATTTTAACTGATTATAATCCTTCCCGATCACCAGGGAAACGTCGAGGAAATAATCATTGCTAATCTGTTGAACAATATATTTCTTGTCAATGCCCAGGATATCGGCAATCTTTTCTGCGTTTAGTTTATTCCCCGTCCTGTCTATTACTAGAGATTTCTCTATATCAAAAGAGGAATAATTTTTCATCTGAACAACGTCGACACGGTTATTTCTGAGATAATCTGTTATTTTTTCGGCTGCCCCTGCAACCCCGCATCCATTAAGTACTTCCAGCTGTATTATAGCAGCGGGTACATTATTATTTTCTACCCGGACATTTTTAGAGCTATTGCTTTTAATTTTTTTTACAATTGAAACTGAAAGGAAGGCTACAACGATAACCAGGAAAAAAATAATTAGATTTAAAAATAGATTAGTAGTCGATTTTTTTGCTTCAGTAATATTTTCAGTTTTACCCTGGCGGGATATTTCCTTCACTTATATCTCTTAATTATTAATAGCCCCAAGGATCGTAGCTTCTGCCGAAACCATTCAGAGAGCCCAGTCCATCATACATATAGGGATTGTATGCTCCGGGAATGTTCCTATATTGGAGTGAAATTGAAACATCTTTAAATGGTTGATAATTGATTGCGGCCCTGCTTAAATAGATTCCGTTTAAGTTATTCTGAAAATTTTTCCCCAGTGAACTATATGGAGAATTTACTATACTGATATCAGTCTGAACATTAAGTTCAGGGTTTATTTTGAAGAACATGCTGTTGGTATATACACCAAGAGCGAGACCCTGTCCCCCAAATGACGAATAAGACATGTCAAAGGAATGTTTCATCAAAAAATTATCTGAATTCAGGAAACCGAATAGATTCCCGCTTGCCGAGTGATCAACAATTCCATCTTTTATATCCGGACTATCCAAACCTGAACTTTTATATTGGGCAAAGGATGTAAATGCAAGTCCAATAACGATAATAAATACAATCTTTTTCATTTTAATACCTAAAAATCATACGAAATATTAAATAAAACATGAAACAAAATCAATGACATTATCTCAAATCATAATTCCGGTGATTTATATATGTAAATATAAGTATAATAAATCCAACACGGTAATGATTTGACAAGGATAGTCTTATTTCAGTTTAACTACCATCTCTATTTCCAGTGCAGCATCTATGGGCAATTCATTAACACCAACGGCACTGCGGACATGTTTTCCAGCATTACCAAATATTTTTAAGAGCAATTCCGAGGCTCCATTAGCAACCTTAGGCTGATTTGTGAACCCATCGGAACTATTCACAAAAACTGTAACCTTGATAACCTGTTCGATCTGATCCAGATCACCACATACACTTTTGATTACAGACAGACAGTTTAAAACAGATAGTTCAGCTGCTTTCTGACCTTCTTCTTCGGATACATTATATCCGACTTTGCCTTTATATTTAAGCTGACCATTTACGCTGGGAAGTTGTCCTGCTGTATAAATCATTTTATCAATTTTGATTGCAGGAATATATGCAGCAAGTGGTTTAGCAGGCTCGGGCAATATATATCCCAGTTCCTTTATTTTTGCTTCTATCATTTTAATACCTTTAAGCTATTATTTTATTATTTTAAAACCTTATTAAAACAAGGATACTAATGTTAGAGGATAAATTTAAAGAATTTGTTGGAATAGTAAAACAATTAAGAAAAGAGTGTCCCTGGGATAAGGAACAGACTTATGATTCGATAAAATCCAATACACTTGAAGAAGCATACGAAGTAGTAGAAGCTATTGATAATAAAGATTACGAAGAGCTTAAAAAAGAACTTGGTGATCTTTTCCTGCATGTATTGTTCCATTCGCAGATTGCTGAAGATAATAACCATTTCACACTTTCCGATGTAATAGATTCTATAAATGAAAAATTAATAAGAAGACATCCACATATTTTCGGAGACGTCAAGGCAGCTGATGCCGACCATGTTAAAACAAACTGGGAGACAATAAAATTAACTGAAGGAAGGAGTTCAGTTCTTGAGGGAGTTCCAATTAATATGCCATCATTATACAGAGCATTCCGTCTCCAGGAGAAAGCATCAAAGATAGGGTTTGATTGGGAGAAGAAAGAAGATGTATGGAAAAAGGTTATAGAAGAAATCGAGGAGATGCATGTTTCCGAAAGAGAGGAAACAAGGGAGGAGCTTGAAAAGGAAGTTGGTGATGTATTTTTCGCAATGGTAAACTATTCAAGGTTCCTGAAGATAAATCCGGAAGATGCACTACGTAAAGCGAACGACAAATTTATCAAGCGGTTTTCTTATGTAGAGAAAAGGGTTATTGAATCCGGCAAGAAACTAAATGAATCTAACCTTGCTGAGATGGACATTTACTGGAATGAAAGTAAAAAGGATATAAAATAAATTTATTTCGTTACACCACGTTTTTCGTAGGCATTTATTATTTCCTTTACGAGCCGGTGCCTGACAACATCTGATTTATCAAAGTAAATAAAGCCCACTCCTTCGATACCCTGTAGTATTTCTTTTGCCTGAATCAATCCGCTTTGTGTTTTTGAAGGAAGATCAATCTGTGTGATATCTCCAGTTATAATTGCTTTTGAGCTAACGCCTAATCTTGTAAGAAACATTTTCATCTGCAGGTCTGTAGCATTCTGTGCTTCATCGAGAATAACAAAAGCATTATTAAGAGTTCTTCCACGCATGTAAGCAAGAGGGACAATTTCAACTATTTTCTTTTCAATATATCCTTTAAGTTTATCCGTTGGCATCATATCATCGAGTGCATCGTATAAGGGGCGCAGGTAAGGATCAATTTTTTCCCTAAAGTCACCAGGAAGGTATCCCAGACTCTCACCGGCTTCCACAGCGGGGCGAGCAAGAACAATCTTATTGACTATGCCCCTATTATGGGCAGAGATTGCAAGGGCAACAGCAAGATAAGTTTTACCGGTACCGGCAGGTCCTATAGCGAAACAGATATCATTTTTGCCAGCCATTTCCAGATATCTTTGCTGCCCGGGAGTCCGTGCCTTAATTACATCATTTTTGGTATAAAGGACTATCGAATCGAACTCCTTCCCGCTAATAATTTCTTTTCCCTGTATAGTCAGATCAAGTATAGTTTCGATATCAGATGATTTTAGAGAATTATTAGTATTAAGGACATAGATCATTTCCTTGAATATTTTTTCAATAGTTTCTATCTCCTCTGCAACCCCTTTAATAATAACATTATCCCCTCTTACGGTAATTGAGGAATTAAATCTATCCTCAATTGTCCGGAGATTCGTATCATTTAGACCTAAGAGGGAAAGCATATTAACATTTTCGAGAACAAGTCTTTTTTCTATAGCAGTCATATTCTTTAAAATATAAAAACCCCTATCTAAAGACTGACAGGGGTTTTAATTATTAAATTAAAATTATTAAGATCATAAACCTTCAGGTTATTGAACAGGAGCAGGTTTATAATTCATTTTCAATTTTTCATATTTAGCTTTTTCGTCTTCGGTCAGATTAGGAATCTTGAAATTCTGTTTAGGGAAAATCAAATCAGGATTCTTAATTTCGTCACGATTTGCTTTATAGATTACAGGCCATGCAAACCCGTTTCCGTAGAATTCAGGTTTTTTAGCAATACGCCATAAGCAGTCACCCTTAACAACTTCATAATTCTTAACGGTAGGTTCTTCGACCCAAGAATCCAAATCCTTCTGCATCTGGTTCTGAACTTTATCAAAGAATTCCGGTAAAGCACTAATCTTATTCATTTTCAAAGCGTTAAGATCTTTCTGTCTATCAGCTTTAGGACCTTCTTTTCTTTCAATTTTTCCACTCAATTCATTTACAGCAGTTCTGTAATTATCAATATCTGATTTTGAAGCACCGATCATTGTATAAAGTTCATTCATACAATCATCATAACTTTGAATATTCTGGCTCTTAAGATTAGTAATGTCAGTATTTAAAGTACTAATTTCCTGAGTCAGACTAGTTTTTTGAGTATTGAGACGAGCCATTTCAGCTTCCCATTCTTCCTTTGTCATCTTTTTATCTTCCTGTGCCATTACAGCAAATGAAAAGATAAAGATAAGGGCTATGATACTAAGAAAATATTTATTGAATTTCATAAAATTCCTCCAAATCGTTTTTTTTATTAAAATTTATTTAGGCAATTTGTCAAGATTAGCTTTTGTTTCCTGTTTTTCTTTGTTGCACTCTTCGAGTTTTGCATTCTTATCAGCTATATCTTTCTCAAGAGCAGATCTCTGATCTTTTAGGGTATTTGCCTGTGACTGAAGGGAATTTACATCAGCCCTCAAATTTTTTAAATCGTTCAATTGAGTATCGCTTAAACCGCCGCAACCGTTCATTAGGGCAACAGCCACTATGAAAGAAGAAGCAATTGTAAGGTGTTTAATAACATGAGTTAGTTTCATATAACCTCCATTTTGGTTTTATATTATATACCGAGTTTTTTGGTAAATCCGTTTTTTTTATTCAAACAAAAAAGGGTACTAAAAAATGACCTACTTATATAACCATTTCAATAATCAATTTCAAGTTAACTTGTTGAAATAAAAGGAAATATGATATATAATACAATATAATATTTAAATTAAACGTTTTTCCACAAAACTAGTATAGTTATTTCCTGCCAGAATTATGTGATCAAATACGGGTATATCAAGCATTTTGCCAGCTTCCACGAGTTTTTTAGTTATGGAAATATCTTCATTTGACGGTTCAGGATTTCCACTTGGGTGATTATGCATCAAAATCACACTTGCTGAACAATTTTCAATTGCCGCCTTGAATATTTCTCTTGGATGTACAATGCTTGAATTCAGATTGCCTATCGAGATCACCTCATGCTTAATTATTTTATTTGCTGAATTCAGGCAGATTAAAATGAATTTCTCTTTAAGTTCATCTTTATATAGAGGGATAAACATTTCTGCAATATCCTGTGGTGATGTGACTTTTTTCTCAAAAGTATTTTTGCTTTGAGAAAGAATTCTTCTGCTGATTTCAAATGCAGCAAGCAAGGCAGCAGCTTTATCTTTTCCAATTCCTTTCTTTTTAATGAAATGTGATGGATGCTTGGATGCTAAAACTGCAAGGTTTTCATTTTCTGATATCAGTTCATGTGATATATTTATGACTGATTTACCTTTCGTACCAGTTCTTAAAAGGATAGCTAAAAGTTCCGCATCACTTAAGCTTTGTGAACCTCTTAATAATAGTTTTTCCCGCGGTCTGTCATCAAGAGGCAGATCTTTGACTTTCATATAATTACTCCCAAAAATAATTATTGTATGTTATTCCCCAATTTTAAATTTATCTACTAATTGAAATTTCCCATCCATGTACCTGATTATATTCAAAAATTTATTAACCCTGCCGGAGTCGAAGCTAATGTTGTTATGGTAACCCGTAAACACTTTACCCGATTCCATTTCAGTTTTTAATTGAGTTCTGTCCGGACTATCGCCGTGAAAAGAGGAGAGGACAAATTTAGCGGCATCATAACCATATAAAACATTACGGGTTACATCCATATGCGTTTTCTGATAAAATGCTTTGTTGAACGCCTGATAATTTGTATCGTTATAATCTATAAAATAATCGCTGGTAAATATTAACCTGTTACTAAGATTTGAAGATGATTCAAATCCTTTAGCTGAGAGCCAATCCTGATTTCCATACATAGGCAGGTTTATATTATGCTGTTCAAGCTGGGATAGAATTACAGAAACATCTGCTTTTTCAGAAAGTGGAATATAAATTCCCTGGATATTCTTTGCATTTGCCTCAATTTTTGAAATCTGAAGATTAAGGTCAATGGAGCTGCCCGGATATGACACTTCAACAACTATTTTTCCTCCAAGCCTTTTAAATTCATCCCTGAATGCATTTGCCAATGAAATCGGATATCCGTCTTCCTCTGAAAGGATTGCCATTTTCTTTTTATTCTCAACAAAATAAATGTACTGTGCCATTATTTTTCCACGTAGAATAAAGGAAGTGTTAGCCTGGAAAAAATTATGATTTGAAGATGCAAGATCGTTTTCAGTTGCAGTAGGAGAAATCATCGGAATATTAGAATCTTTAAATATCTCAAGTGCGGCTTTAACCTCATCGCTATAAACCGGACCTATAATTGCTTTAATACTATTTATCTTATCAAATTCCTGTTTAATATCTTTTATTTTTTCAGGATTTCGTTCAGAATCTCTAATCAACAGCCCAATTTTTATTTTATTTTCATTGTTATATTCAGATACAGCATATTTGATACCTTCAAGAATTTCCACTGATGGTTCCACACGTCTATAACTTGAATCGTTAAGGTAGATCGGTACAATTACACCTATCAGGTTATTATCATTGGTTGTGTTCGGATTATTTATATGATGGTCTGCATTGAGGGTATTTTGCGGAATAATTACAGCAAAAGTGAGGAGTAAGAAAGCCAGGATTTTAAAGCCCATCATTAACTAAATTATTTTTAACCAGGCTTGCGGCAGATTTTTTCCCTTCGAGAGCATATTTGTTCATCGGGTCAAGTTTAAGGGCGATATCGTAATAAGCGAGGGCATCTTTTGCTTTATTCCCCCTGAGACAAGCTTCAGCAAGTTTGGCATAAACTTCTGAGGATGCCTCCTCAGTTAATTCAATATGTTTAAGGAAATTCTTTTCTGCTTTAATAAAATCGCCCAGCTTAAAATATATTTTCCCAGCAAGCTCGTAAATACGCGGTTCATTCGGATTCAGTTTTAATGCTTTTTCCACAGGGGAAACAGCATGGGCATGCATATCCAAATTATAATATATTTCGGCATAGATAGCATTCAGTTCCCAATAATTAGAATAGAGAACATCTGCCCTTTTTGCACATATAAGAGCTTTATCATAATTACACAACTTAATTTCCGTCTTTGCAAGATAGATATTCGCTTCCTGGAAAAGCTCTGATTGTCCGGCTTCAGATATAAACTTAACAAAATTTATCCTAGCCAGTTCATAATCCCTGAGCATGAAACGAGCATAACCAAGGAAGAAGTTAACTGTGATTTCTTCTTCGGGAAGAAGGTAACTCATTATATCGATTGCTTCCTCCCATCTTGCATTCCTAAGAAGGAACTGCCCCAGGAACAACCGTGCAGTTTTATTTTCAGGATCAGTTTCAAGATATTCTTTTAGGAGGCTGATTGCAGGATTTATATTACCAAGCAGTTCATAAATTTCAGCTATACCAAAGTAGGCATCTATAAATTCAGGATGATCATTTATTATGGTTTCGTAAAACTGAAGGGAATGTAAAAGTTTTCCCTGTGCCTGGAAATCGCGTGCTTGTTTTATCTTGTAGTCTAACTGGTATTTAATATCCAATGAAAATTCCCATTCAATAAATTAAAGGGGTATACTGTTTTAAGAACAAGCGACCCTGTCTACACCTCAAACTTAATATATTTTTTCAGAAGAAAGAACTTTTATTTTCCAATTAGCTCTTTATAGGCTGCACTGTCGAGCAAAGAATTTAATTCAGAAGGATCGGAGATTTCAATTTTCACCATCCAGCCGAGTCCATACGGATCAGAATTAACGACTTCGGGCTCATTCTGTAAATGGCTATTAACCCCAACTATTTTACCGCTGCATGGAGCGTAGATATCGCTAACTGTTTTAACAGCTTCAATAGTTCCAATCGAATCGCCTGTTTTGACATCGGATTTAGCAGTATTTATATCAATAAAAACAACATCCCCGAGTTCTCCCTGAGCATATTCAGTTACGCCGATGGTACCAATTTTCCCCTGAATGGAGATCCACTCATGATCTTTAGTATATTTTAAATCAACT
This sequence comes from Ignavibacteriaceae bacterium, assembly GCA_031292435.1. Taxonomy (GTDB): domain Bacteria; phylum Bacteroidota; class Ignavibacteria; order Ignavibacteriales; family Ignavibacteriaceae; genus Fen-1301. The sequence goes on along the minus strand of JARLHD010000015.1, from coordinate 2,006 downwards.
GGAAAGTTCATAAAATCCTCTTTATAAGATTAAGCTAAAATTATTTAAGAAAGTCATCCAAAAAACCTGTATCAAAATTACCACTTTTAAATCTTTTATCCTCAAGCACCTTAAGGTGGAAAGGAATTGTAGTTTTGATCCCTTCAATTACAAATTCTTCAAGAGAGCGTTTACCGCGGGCGATAGCATGTTGGCGGTCAGATCCCCACACAATCAATTTAGCAATCAATGAATCGTAGTATGGAGGGATAATGTAAGAATGATAAATATGGGAATCGATCCTAACACCAAATCCACCGGGGAAATTAAGAGACTGTATTTTGCCGGGAGAAGGGCGGAAGTTCTGGTCGGGATCTTCTGCATTTATCCTGAATTCAATAGCATGTCCAAAGGGTTCACGCGGGAGGCGATCAATTTTTTCACCAGCAGCGACAAGGATCTGTTGTCTTACCAGATCGACGCCATAGACAAGTTCAGTAACCGGGTGTTCAACCTGAATCCTTGTATTCATTTCCATGAAATAGAAATTCTTATGTTTATCGACAAGAAATTCAATAGTGCCGGCTCCTTCATAATTAACCGACTTAGCACCAAGTACAGCGGTCTCCCCCATTTTATTTCTCATAGCATCATCCACGAAAGGTGAAGGAGATTCCTCAATCAGTTTCTGGTGCCGGCGCTGGACTGAACAGTCCCTTTCCCCGAAATGGTAAACATTTCCATGCATATCACCCATGATCTGAATTTCTATATGGCGGGGATTCTCAAGGAATTTTTCTATATAAACATCAGGGTTACCGAAGAAAGATTCGGCTTCATTTCTAGCGGTCTGGAAGGCAACCAGAAATTCTTTTTCTTCCCAGACGACACGCATTCCTTTACCTCCGCCTCCGGCAGAAGGTTTAATGATTACAGGAAAACCTATTTCTTTTGAGACAGCTATACCTTCTTCAGGGGTAGCGACAATACCATCGCTACCGGGAATAACGGGGACGCCATTTTTCTTCATCGTATCTTTAGCAAATGCCTTATCCCCCATTGCCTTAATCATATCAGGGGAAGGACCTATAAATTTTATTCCTGATTCATCGCATATTTCCGAGAAATTAGCATTCTCAGCCAGGAACCCGTAGCCGGGATGAATAGCATCGGCGCCAGTAACATGGGCAGCGGAAATAATTGAAGGGATCTTAAGATAACTTTCCTTACTTGAAGGCGGACCAATACAGACAGCCTCATCGGCAAAGGTAACATGAAGGGATTCCCTATCAGCTTCTGAATAAACAGCAACTGATTTAATTCCCAATTCCTTACATGTCCTTATAATTCTAAGGGCAATCTCTCCCCTGTTTGCAACTAGTATTTTTTTAAACAAAAATTTCTCGCTCTTTAATAAAGCTTTACAATTGAATTAAAAAGAGAGGCTGGTTGAATTCAACCGGTTTCCCGTTTTCCGCAAGTATTTTAATAACCTTGCCGCTAACATCGCTTTCAATTTCATTCATTAGTTTCATTGCCTCAACGATACAAAGGACCGAACCCGGTGAGACAACATCACCGACCTGAATATATGAATCGGCATCAGGAGCAGGGGCCCTATAGAATGTTCCCACAATAGGAGAACGAATTATATGCTGATTTTTATCTGATTCAATATCCTGATCAGATTTCTTACCAACCTGGATGTCAAATTGTGATTGTTCGGGAGAGGGAGTTACCTGATGAACAATGCGGGACTGATCTTCGGGATAATAAGATCTAACTTTTTTAGCAATTTTTATACGGTAGTCATTTTCTTCAATTTCAAGGTCGGTAATGGTACTAGATTCTAAAAGCTTAATCAGTTTTTTGATCAGATTCAGGTCCATAATGTATCCTGTAAATTGTTAGACTTTTACTCTTTCCATGTATGCGCCGGTTCTTGTATCAACTCTTAAGACATCATTAACATTTATAAACAGAGGGACATTTATAGTAGCGCCGGTTTCGAGTTTAGCAGGTTTATT
>JARLHD010000169.1 GCA_031292435.1 Ignavibacteriaceae bacterium | reverse complement strand
GCGGATATCATCGAGGACATCGGCTGCGAGAAGGGACTGCACACCACGGAGGGCGAATTTTGGACCGAGTCCGGCAAAACCATCCTCATTCATAAGAGGCAGAACGGCAACATTATTAAGCTTTTTACGCATAATTAAATTGCGAAGAAAAGCGGGATACTGTCCGAGGCGGCAGTTACCTGCACCCTGAACAACCAAATAAACCAAATAGCTCTTACCATCCCATTTATTTTCCAGATAGTCCAACAAGGAACCGGCGATGAGAATCAAAGGAAGACATTCCTTACCGGTGGCATTTGCCCTTCCATATTTAAGGATATCATTATTGCCTTCAGGGAGAGCAATAGAATTGAAGCCCTGGCTCCTCATACCAGCAGCGAAAAGTTCTGCAGTAAGATCGCCGATTGAGGGGATAAGAATTACGACACGTTTATCGGTAAGAGGGATTTTCACACCCTCAGAGGAAATAAAATATGAATTATTGGATGCAATTTGAACCGAAGCAGGAGTAAAATCATTCTGCTTAATTTCATTCCTGTTTTGAATCTTGAGATAGTTATGGATGATATCAAGGACTGCATCGATACGTGTATTTATACCGGCATCTGCTGTATGTCCATCGAGCTCAAGAGTAAGAGATGGTTTAGAACCCATGATAGTACGGAACTGGGGGATGATCATTGAATCGGGAGCGCATGAAAAATTAGAGATATATGCACCAAATAACCGTGGATGGCGCTGAACTATTTTGGCAGCTTTTAATATTTTTTTGGAGCCTTCCCAGAATTGTTCATCATCGAGCAATTCATTTCTATAATCAAACATATCATATGGCAAAACGTATACACCGCGGGAGGCAAATTTCTGGGGGATACCTTTATTGGCTAATCCTGTATAAGCATTATAAGGGCGACCGAAGAGAATCATTCCTACTGCTTCCGGGTTATCTTCTAAAATTTGAAGAAACTCCTCACCGAATGCGAACAATTCTTTCTGATATTCCTCCTGAATGCTTACTGCAACGTTGTATGCGTTTTTTATTTTATTCAGATCGTTGATGCCTAATTGAAGAGCGATCCTGATGAACTTTTCTTCCTGCGTGCCGAAGCCTTTAGCAAAATTTAATACGGGCATAATGAACTGACCGTTAAGATTATAATCTTTAAAAGCCTGTTTGAGGAACAATGGTTCTTCACCGACAAAGGCGCAGGAGGAGTTGAAATCCATCCTATGATTTTCGGTATCGCTGACATACATTTCAAGAACCTGAGGGATGAAATAGTAGTCGGGTTTTTTATTCAGAAGATCCTGGAAGAGTCCGATTGCCAGGCGGCAGGGATAACAGAAAGAAGTTAATTCACGCTGCTGAGACTCTTCGACATTATCAGACAATACAACCTTGAATCCGAGTTTAGTAAAAAAGTTATAATACAGTGGATAAATTGTATGAATATGGAAGGACTGATTGAGTCCTATTGTTTTTGCAGACTCAGGCAGATTAGCTGCGGGGGCATATTTTTCAAAAGTTAGATGATGTCGTTTTTTTATAAAGTCATATTTATCTGAATAGAGATCGGTATGATAAACGAGGTTATAGTATTTATTACATGCACCACCGAAGGGATAATTTTTGCCGAGTATCTGAATAAGATTTACTGAACATTTCCTATCACAATTCTCTTTGCGACCATTACAAACGAAAGGTTTTTTATAAATGACATCCCGTTCTGAGAGTTCGCTAAGGGAATATTCCTTTTCAGAGAGAAGACCGAGATCAATTTTAGTTTTTATTTCGAGAGCGACACCGAATGCACCCATGAGTCCCGGTTCAGGGGGAACGATAATTTCGGAACCAGTAAGAGCGGCCATTGCGATAGGGATAGCCTTATTATAACAGACACCTCCCTGCATAAATATCTTTTCGCCTGATTGACGAGTTCCTTTTACCCTGTTTATATAATTAAGACAGATTGAATAAACCAGACCGGCGACTATATTTTCCTTAGAAATATTTTCATGGAGTGCTGTTTTGATATCTGAACTTATGAATGTTGAACACTGATCTGAGAAGTTGGGGGGATTTTCGCCAAGCATAGCGATAGCTTCTATTTCAGTAACATGAATGCCGAGGGATTCGGAAGCAGTTTCTTCGATAAAAGATCCGGTACCTGCAGAGCAGGCTTCATTCATTGCATAGTCTGACGGAACTTTATTTACTATGAATGTATACTTTGCATCCTGACCACCGATCTCATAAATAGTTTCGACACCGGGATCGAAATAGACGGCAGCGGATGCATGAGCGATAATTTCATTTATAATTTCGGTAGTAAGAGCATGAAGCCCTGCAATATGTCTTCCTGAGCCGGTGGTGCCGAGTCCAATAATTTTAATATTCTGCGGGACCTGCCGAAGTAATTCTGCATAGCATTCCTTTGCTGCTTTAACAGGATTGCCAAGGGTATAGAGATAAACTTTTGCAAGGATAGCATTATCGCTTTGACGCATTAAGACCGCTTTGGTGGTTGTAGAGCCAACATCAAGTCCAAGTATGCACTTATCGCCATCCAGAGGAGTGCCGGATTCGAGTTCACAAAACTTAACCTTATCTATATAATTTTTAAGAGGAGGGTGAAAGACAAAGGAATGATCTTTTGAAATAAACAGATTATCAAAGGATTCTATTGATTTAACTTTATTGTTAAGGGAATAAACTGCAGCACCAAGAGCTTCGAAGTAGGGGGCTTCTTCCGGAATAACAAGGTTACTTATTTTTTTGCGGAGGAAATCCATTACCAGGTAGTTTAATGTAACTCCTCCCACCATAAGAATTTTTTCATTCTTTACACTTTCAAGAAGCTCCTCGACTTTATCAGATATCATTAGCGACAAGCCTGAGGCGACTTCACTTTTGAGTGTGCCTTTATTCAGTGCGTGCGTGCAATCGGATTTACAAAAGACAGAGCAACGACCGGAGACTTTAAACGGTTCAGCATCACGGGACAAACTTAACACTTCATCAAGATCGATATCCATTCTTTTAATCTGCTGGAGGAAGAATTCACCTGTCCCCGATGCGCATTGGTTCCTTGCAATGAGATTTGAGATCTTCTTTTCATCATCAAGGGTATAGACCATAAAGGTTTCTGCACCAAGACTTGCAATAGCGGAAACGTTACGGAGATCATGTCCATTTGAATTGTATTTTGCCTGCAGGAGGCCGAAAGAGAGTTCAGTTGCTTCAGGTTCCGGAATGGAAGTTAGATTTATGATTTTTCGAAATTTTCTTCCAGTAAGAGCCGAGGGATATTTTTCAGGGTTAAATTCTTTAAAACTATCGATAAAAAGGGATTTAGGAGAGCCATTATGGGGGAGAGTTAATGTTTTGTCAACGTTAACTCTACCGGAATTTTCTTTCGAAAGTTTTACGAAAGAGATTGTAGAAGCACCTATACAAATACCGACTGAATATTTCATTCGCTCTTTGAGATTATCATATTTTCAGGGAGTAAGATAGTGAAATTTAAGGAACTTTCAATTCTCCTTTTCTTGGCGCAAGAAAAGGAGCAAAAGAAACATAGCTTAAAATATTTTCCTAAAAATTCAGCTCTATTCCATTGCTCGGGAAACAACTCGCTACTCAAACAGTTTCCCTCATTGCCATTCCATTCCACTGAATTTTTTTAACTAAAATATTTAAAGGCCGAAAATATGAATAAAATAAGGATATTCTTTCGGCCTTCCACCCATTCTACAAATTATTTAAGGTATTTTATTTAAGACCGCTAAATATTGAGCAAATAAGGAGAGAAAGTTAATAACCGGGGGTATCAGGGAAATAAAAGTAATTATCAGGGAATTCCTTAGTAAATATCAGGGGAACCCCTATGGTTCACCTTCCAGACAGAAGTTATTTTGGCAGAGTTACTTAACAACTATTTAATATTCACAAACAAACCCAGGAGGGATCATAAAATGATCAAGCCAAATCTTCTAGCAATTGCCTTATTTTTGCTCATTTGCATGGGTAATCTTAGCGCTACTACATATTATGTGGATAACGCAGGGGGCGATGATGGGAATTCCGGAACATCTATAACATCAGCATGGAGCAGTCTCTCCAAAGTTAATTCCTTTGGATTTAATTCTGGAGATACTGTTAGTTTTAAATGCGGTGACAGGTTTTCAGGAGTTACCATTACAGGAAAGAGTAATATTACATTTAATTCATATGGTTCCGGACCAAGACCTGTAATTGACGGACAGGGAGCTATGGATTGTTTCTATTTTGAAAGTCAGACCAACATCGTTTTTAATGGTCTTAAAATTGTAAATGGCGGCGGCGGGGATATTAAGCAGAATATTAGTCTCTGGAATACAAGTCATGTTTTGATTGAATCCTGCAATATCGACAGCAGCAGAGGTGCAAATATTCATAATGTCGGTATTTATGCCGGCGGCGGTAGTTCCTATCTGACAGTCAGAAATTCAACTTTAAGTTATGGAGAACAAACCTCAGGTACAGGAAATCTAGGGATCTATATTGACGGCTGCGATAATACTTTGATGGAATATGATACTCTGGACGGTAATTTTTCCGGAATCAGGGTAGCTATGGGGGGGACTAGTTTAGATACTTCCAATCATTCTGCAAACTGGACAGATAATTTAATAGTCAGGTACTGCGTTATTGAAAACGGGAAATGGGATGGTATTGATGATGACGGTTCTTTTAATGCAATGTATTATTACAATGTTTTTATAAATAATAAAATAGAAGTTTACCAGTTTACTAACGGAGATTCACAATGGCAGACCTATTCAGCAATGTACGCTCATTATTACAATAATACATTTATACATAGCGGAAGCGATGGAATATTTGAGTACACACCTCCATCTGATATAAGCGGACAGGTTATCTCTACAGGACTTACGTGTATTAATAACATCTTTTATAATTCCGGTTCCAATATGATATATCACCCCTGGGGAACACCTGCAAAGGAGTTTAATTTCGATCATAATATATGGTACTCCACTGCCGGAGGCAAATGGGAAGTAAATGGCAATACGATATCAGAATTTGATACCTGGCAAGGATTGGGTTATGATATTAATGGCAAATTTACAGATCCCATGTTCATAAATATTGATAATGGAGATTATACACTCCAGGGCAACAGTCCTGCAATTAATTCAGGAATTAATGTAGGTTTGACTAAAGATATAAATGGTACGCCAATTCCTTCAGGCAATCCTGATATTGGAGCACATCAGATGAGATTAGCAATAGGAGGAGGACCGACCGGTGGGGGTGTTAAAATTGCCATATCAGTTGAAAGCCAGGGAGGGGCAATTCCCAAGGAATTTGCGATAAAGCAAAACTATCCAAATCCATTCAATCCAACTACAAAGATAGATTACCAGGTGCCGACTGATTCGAAAGTTATACTTGAGGTATATAATATTGCAGGTCAGAAGGTTGCTGAGTTAGTAAACCAGGACTTGCCGGCTGGATTTTACTCGGTTAATTTTGGAGCGACATCTAAGTTAGCGTCAGGAGTATATATATACAGGATAAACGCAAGCGATAAAGCTTCGGGTAAAATTTTCTCTGATACTAAAAAGATGATGTTATTGAAATAACGGCGGACGCCAGTATTGAAGAGGCAGGATAAATTGAAAAGTGGAAGAAGAAATAATCTCCTTCCACTTTTCCTAACGTACAAGAACCAAAAGAAACAATTAATCGTACTTTTCTTAGCATAAGAAAAGGTACCAAAAGAAATATGGCTTAAAATATTTTGCTATAAATTCAGCTCCATTCCATTGTTCGGGAAGAACTCACTACGTTCGAACAGCTTCCCTCACTGACATTCCATTCCACTGAATTTATTTAACGCAAAATATTTAAGGCCGGGAATAAGGACAAGGTTAAAACCAAATAAGGACAATATGATCCAAATAAGGACAGTTCATTAATAGCCGCGGGTGAGGACTTTATCTAAATCCGACCGGATCATTAGTTTAACCAGTTCCGGAAAATCAGTTTTGGTTTTCCATTTTAACAATTTCTCTGCTTTTGCAGGATTACCGATTAATAGATCGACTTCTGTAAGACGGTAATAATTAGGATCAATTTCGACAATTACAGTTCCCGGTTTCAAATTAATGAAATTAAATTTATATGAAGCGGATTTTTTATCGAAGTCTATTAATGTTTTAGCTATGTCCCAATCAACACTTTTAATATGACCTTTTTCATTTTCCTTACTCCCCTTCCAATCAATTTCAATTCCTAATTCCCTGAAAGTAAGTTCTGTAAATTCCCTTACGGTATGGGTCTTGCCCGTAGCGAGAACGAAATCTTCCGCCTTTTCGTAATTCAAAATACGCCACATACCTTCGCAATATTCAGGTGCGTAACCCCAATCCCTTTTTGCATCCAGGTTACCAAGCGAAACAGTTTTCTGTTTTCCAACTGCGATACTTGCGGCGGCTCTTGTTATCTTTTTAGTAACAAAAGTTTCACCTCTCCTGGGAGATTCATGATTAAACAAAATCCCATTGCTGGCAAAAATGCCATATGCTTCTCTATAATTAACTATTATCCAATAACCATAAAGCTTTGCTACTCCGTATGGGGAACGAGGATAGAATGGTGTCGTCTCTGACTGTGGTATTTCCTGAACTTTTCCGAATAATTCGCTGGTTGATGCCTGATAAAATTTTACTTTCTTTAATCCGACTTCCCTTATAGCATCTAAAAAACGAAGAGTACCCAGTCCGTCAACCTGCGCAGTATAATCAGGGAGTTCAAAGGAAACCTTGACATGGCTTTGGGCTGCAAGGTTATAAATTTCATCAGGTTCAATTTTCTCAAGGAGACGGTTAAGATTACTGGTATCTACAAGGTCACCATAATGCAGAAACATTTTTTTATTAAGGATCTCTTTATCGGAATAGAGATGGTCGAGTCTTCCCGTATTAAAGGAACTGCTTCTCCTGATAATACCGTGGACCTCATATCCCTTCTGAAGTAATATTTCGGTTAAATAGCTGCCATCCTGACCGGTAACACCGGTTATTAGAGCTTTTTTCATTTTAATTTTTTACCTTGTATAAAATTATAAACTTTTCTTTCTATACGTACTTTTCTTTGAAATCATTACGTACTTTTCTTTGAAGAAAAGGTACCAAAAGAACTTTGGCTGCAAATAATTTGCTGAAAATTCAGCTCCATTCCATTGCTCGGGAAACAAATCGCTACGCTCAAACAGTTTCCCTCACTGCCATTTCATTTCGCTGATTTTTCTAAGCGCAAATTATTTGAGGCCACCTAAATATGAACCAAATATGGAGAAAAAACATTTCCACAAATTTATTTAACGCATTTTATTTAAGGCCGGTAAATATGAACCAAATAAGAACAAAGTTAAAACCAAATGAGGACACATTTAAAAAATAAGGACAAACCTAAATAGGGACAGGATTAAAATGTTAATTGGAATATTTTTCCAGATACCACTGATAGGTTTTCTTTATGCCGGATTTTAGATCTGTTTTTGCTTTCCAACCAAGTTTATTTATCCTTGATACGTCCATTAATTTGCGTGGAGTTCCATCGGGTTTAGATGAATCGTAAACAATTTTTCCATTAAAACCGATAATTTCCTTTACTAATTCAGCAAGTTCATTTATTGAAAGATCGTCCCCCATTCCAATATTGATCTGGGTAATTCCTGCATCGTATAAATCTTTCGCATCTATTTTTTCAAGAAGGAAGACTATTGCTTCAGCAAGGTCATCTACAAAAAGGAATTCTCTTTTGGGTTTTCCGCTGCCCCAGACAACAACTTCAGGCAGGGATTTATTTTTAGCTTCATGAAATTTCCTTATTAATGCAGGCAATACATGGGAAGTGTTCAAATTAAAATTATCATTAAATCCATAGAGGTTAGTAGGCATAACCGAAAAGAAATTGCAATTATACTGCCGATAATAATTTTCACAAAGTTTAATGCCTGCAATTTTAGCAATTGCATAGGGCTCGTTAGTATACTCGAGGTAATCTGATAAAAGATATTCCTCCTTTAAAGGCTGAGGAGCGAGCTTGGGATATATACATGAACTGCCAAGGAAAATGAGTTTCTCAACTCCATACTTATAAGCAGAATTTATAATATTCGATTCTATCATAATATTGTCGTAAATGAATTCAGCCCTGTACATATCATTTGCCAATATTCCCCCTACTTTGGCAGCGGCGACAATTACAACAAGAGGATTTTCATTCTTAAAAAATGTTTCAACATCATTCTGCCTTGTTAAATCCAATTCAGTTAAATTTTTAGTTATTATGTCTGAATAACCTTTATTTATTAACTGCCGGTGGATAGCAGACCCTACCATTCCTGCATGACCTGCAAGATAAATTTTATTTTTTATCACTTTTCATACCATTTTATTTATTCACAAATTCTTTAATAGTATCTACTACAAATTTAATCTGATCCCCGGTTAATTCCGGAAAGATCGGAAGAGCGATAGAAGTATCGGCAGCTAATTCGGCAAGTGGAAAATCTTTTAGTTTATAATTAAGGTTACTAAAGCATTCCTGCAGATGGAAAGGAACGGGGTAATAAATTTCATTTCCAATTGCGTGATCAGATAAGAATTTTCTTAATTCATCTCTTTTTTCTGTCCTAATAATATACTGATTATAAATGTGATAGTTTTTGACATCTGATTGTTTATAAACGGGTTTAGGGAGAAGGATCTTATTTTTCGAATCGAAATTTACTTTACCTTCCTCCTCAGCAAGTCCAGCTTCAATAAACAACCGAGTATAGTCAGAAGCATTCTTTCTTCTTTTTTCAGACCAAGAGTCCAAGTGAGGAAGTTTAACATTGAGAATTGCAGCCTGAAGAGCATCGAGTCTGAAATTACCGCCAATAATCCTATGATAATATTTAGGATAACTGCCATGGACGCGGAGAATATTCAATTTCTCACCGAGTGCTTTATCGTTTGTGGTTACAAGACCTCCATCACCGAAACAGCCTAAGTTTTTGCTAGGGAAGAATGAAAAACATCCTATATCGCCGATAGTGCCGACGCATCTGCCATTTTTGTATTGGGCACCAATCGCCTGGGCAGCATCCTCAATAACCTTCAGATTATGTTTCTTTGCAATTTTAATAATATCATCCATATCAGCACTTTGTCCGTACAAGTGAACAGGGATGACAGCTTTTGTTTTGGGAGTTATTTTCTTTTCAATCTCTTTTGGATCCATATTATAAGTAACAGGGTCGATATCAACAAAAACCGGTACTCCATGCAGACGTGATATAGTTCCTGCTGTTGCAAAGAAGGAATAGGTTGGTACAATAACTTCGTCGCCCGGTTTCAGATCAATTGCCATTAACGCAATAAGCAGGGCATCAGTTCCGGAAGAAACACCTAAAGAAAAACTGCATCCAAGGTAGGAAGAGAAGGCTTTTTCCATTTTTTCAACTTCGGGTCCAAGTATAAAATACTGGGATTCGGCAACTTTAATTAATGCTTCATCGAGTTCTTTTTTTAATGATTTATATTGTAATTTAAGATCCAAGAGAGGAACTGTCATAATTTCTCCAATATTATTTGATTTATTAAATCCGTTTAATTTCTATTTACTCAAAGAAAAAATCATTTTTACTATCTTCAAATGATTTACCCATAAGATCTTTTTGAGAAAAGACGGGGTTATCAACTTTCCAGTCGATATTTAATTCAGGGTCATTGAACAGAATAGTTCTTTCATTTTCTTTGCAATAATAGTTAGTGCATTTGTATTTGAATATTACCTCATCAGACAGAACAGAAAATCCATGTGCAAAGCCAACAGGTATCCATACTAGAAGGTGATTATCCTCTGAAAGTTCAATTGAGAAGTGCTTCCCGAATGTAGGAGAATCGACTCTCAGATCGAGGGAAACATCGAGTACCCGGCCATAAAGTACCTGACATAATTTTCCCTGGGCTTTATTCCCCATCTGATAATGCAGTCCCCGAATAGTACCTTTCCGGGATTTAGAAACATTATCCTGTAAAAAATTCACTTCTAAATTAATATCAAGGAATTTTTTCTTGTTAAAGGACTCGTAAAAGTACCCCCTGTCGTCTAAAAAGACATCGGGTTTTACGAGTAAAATTCCTTTGAAGGGCGTAGTAGTTATTTCCATCAGTCTTTCAAGCACCTTTCAAGATATTCGCGGTAAAGAGATTTAGGAATAGAATTTACAAGAGATTCGAATTCCTGTTTATTAATAAATTCCATGCTATAGGCAATTTCTTCGATGCAAGCTACCTTTAGGCCTTGTCTTTCTTCTATAACGCCGAAGAAATTAGAAGCCTGTAGGAGGGCTTCGGGAGTTCCGGTATCGAGCCATGCGATCCCCCGCCCAATCTTTTCAACTTTCAAATTATTATTGTTAAGATAAACTTTATTAACATCGGTAATTTCAAGTTCACCCCGGGCAGAAGGCGTAAGATTTTTGGCGATACCAATTACATCATTATTATAAATATAAAGACCGGGAACAGCATAGTTGGATTTAGGGTTCAGCGGTTTTTCTTCAATGGAGATTGCATAGCCCTCCTTGTCAAATTCAACAATACCATATCTTTCAGGGTCATTTACCCTATAACCAAAAATAGTTGCTCCTGTATTTTTCTTTAAAGCTTTATAGAAGAAATCGAGGTAGCCATAAAAAATATTATCCCCCAGAATCAAAGTAACATTCCGTTTACCAATAAACTTTTCTCCGATAATAAATGCCTCGGCGATTCCATTTGGAGCATCCTGGGCAGCATAATCAATATTGAGTCCGAACTGATTTCCATCGCCAAATAATTGTTTATAAAGCGGGATAGTTTCGAGGTTTGAGATTATCAATATATCCCTGATCCCACCGAGCATCAATATTGAGAGCGGGTAATAAATCAGCGGTTTATCGTATATAGCGGTAAGCTGTTTGCTGTAAATTTTAGTAATAGGATAAAGGCGCGAGCCGGATCCACCGGCAAGAATAATTCCTTTCATAATAATTTACATTCCATATTTTATTGAAAAATTATATTCCCAATTATTAGTTGTCTGGTTATAATTACCGGTATCAAAATAATAGTTCGAATGGCTGAGTTCACCTTTAATGAATAGATTATAGAGGAATTCATAGCTAACATCCAAATTAAATTTATTATATGAAATCAGCGGCTTATATAAAAAGTGAAGTGTTTTCTGCAATAATTCATCAGTACCTAACTGATCGCCGCCTTTCCTGAGTTTTTCGAATAGTAATTTAAAGTTCAAACCACGGGAGAAATAGTAAGTAAATCCAAGATCGAGAAGGTCGGCATTCTGCCCTATCCAATGACCCAGGTTATAAGAGTTATTTGCATAAGTCTGAGTCTGAATATAATTCAAATATGTACCGGGCATAACTTTAGTATATTCCAATTCAAACAGCAGTCCCTCGACGATTGAATTATAGCTGGTTAACCCGACAGTATATCCAAGCTGATCGCGGCTATGATCCCCTTTCAAAAAACCAGTAAAAGAAAATTCATCTATGAATAATGTTGAATAAACTTTAATACCTTTATAAGGGACATAATTGAAATCGAAAAACAACTGTCCATTATTTCCCAACCCGTCATCCTTTGTACTTCCGTAAAAATTATGATCGATCCCTTTATAATACCAGATAAATGGAATCAAAAACGGCAAGCTGGGACCCTGGTCGCTATAGATAACCGAATTCCCAAATGATACGACAAGGTTTTTGGCAGGTAAAATAGAGAACATATTAGCAGCAAAGAATTTGCTTTTATTCTGGGCTCTATAGAGCGGCTGACCATTTAATCCAGTTACAGTTGTGGGATAGAAATATATAGAATCGGGGACATCTGAATTAAGCCATCCATGAATAAAACTGAACTTGAGCCATTTGGCAGGATAAACATCCAATTTGAAAAATGGGAAAGAGGGAGCTTTTGATGATAAAATAAGCTGTCCAAACCTTCCCGAACCCCAATTCTGAAAGTCCTTTCCTATTGAGAATATTCCCCAGCTCCAGTTATAGGACATAATTGCATTAATATTTTCATATTCGATATGTCCATCAGAGAAATACTTATAGTTAAACCCTGTAAGCGGAGACAATTTTTTATCTTTGTCAACGGTATCCCCTCTTTCTGAATTATCAGTAAGCATATAGCTGAAGCCTATATTGTCTGAAATCGATCCGTCAAAGCGTCCCAACCAACTAGTTTTATAATATTTTTTTCCGCCTAAAGATCCGCCTTCCAACCCAACAATCGGAGTAACAAACAGCCTGAATAAAGTATCGCTATAACTAAAGATATGCCAGCTTTTATCCTCATTAGTTAATTCTTTGGAAAATTCAATATTATAGAAATCTAATTCCTGTTTTTCCAAAGCGGTCAATTCATCTCTTTTAGAAGCAATAACCTTGAGATACCCTGCAATATCTTTTCGCGGGATAGGTTTAATTATGGCATAGTAATCAATAATTTCTTTATTGTTCATCCTATCGAGGAAATCATAAACCGATGAATTCAGCGGTGCATAGATTATCTGACCAGACAACCCTGGTGAGATAAAGAGCAATAAAGTCAGAGTGAATAAAACGGCGACCGGATTCTTCATTATTAAAATATTTTTAATATGCCTGCTGATCTCCTTTGAACATCCTGATTACAGTTAGAGCAACAATTTTAAAATCAAGTAATAATGTCCAGTTTTCCATATACCAAATATCGTGATCAACTCTTCTCTGCATCTGAATAATCTCAGGTGTTTCTCCTCTAAGGCCATTTATTTGCGCCCAGCCTGTTATTCCGGGTTTAGCCAAATGCCTAAGCAGATAACGTTTTACGGAATCTTTTGATTCAAGGTTTAAAGGTGTTGAATGGGGGCGGGGACCTACAATTGACATATCACCTTTCAGGACATTTATAAATTGCGGCAATTCATCTAAATTAGACGCCCGTAAAATCTTACCCAACCGTGTAATCCTTGGGTCATTTTTTCTTGCCTGGAGATGTTTTCCGTTTGCATCGAGTGTCTTAGTATTTTCATACATAGATCTGAATTTAAATATATTTATTTTCTTATTAGACTTGCCCCATCTTTCAGCATTAAAGAAGATCGACCCTTTAGAATCTAATTTTATAGCAATCATTATGAGCGGCATTAACCAGGAAAGAATAAAGATAAATATTAAGACAGTTAAAATTACATCAAAAATTCTTTTAAGGAGCCTGGCATAAAGTTCATCGAACTTGTAATTCCTTACAGAAATTAAAGGAATCTGTCCGAATTGGGACATATGATAATTACCGGAAATAAACCTGAAATAATCGGGAATTATTTTAATCCGGGTAGCATAATTTTCACATATATCTATAATTTCATCTATTTTGTCGACTTCATTCTGGGGGAGTGCAATTATTATTTCATCAACTCTTTTATCGTCCAAAATTGATCTTAGGATTGAAGAGGGACCTAAAATTCTATCTCCATTTTGTGAAGGAGAATTGTCATCAATAAATCCAAGAAATTTGTAACCGAACTGGGGATTTTTATTGATAAATTTAATGAAATTTTTTCCTATGTATCCCGCACCGATTACAATTAAATTTCTATGGTACACCCCTTTAATTCTTAGAAATCTGATAAATATTGTTATCAGCAATTTTTCAGCTACCAAGAATATAAATAGAAACAGAGCAAACTCTATTAAAAAATTGTACTTTATACTTAAAGAAGAGATAAAATAATTCAAGAAAATAATAGCAGCTACCTGAACCACAATGTTCTTAATCAGGATAAATAATTCACCCCAAATCCGTCTTACTCCAAAATCATCATATAGAGATGTTTTATATGCTGAGTACAGCCATACCAATATTAAATACGGCCAGATAATATTATTAACCTGATAGAGGTACAGCATGTCGTGGAAATAACATGTCATCAGAAAGCATGTTAAAATACCGAATATGTCGACGCAGGTTCTAAGAACTAAAAAATATCTTGCATAAATAGTCATTGTACCGGTCTTTGGTTACCGCGTTTCAAAGAATGTTCAATTTTCATATCCGAATTTAACAATATTTAAGAATTTAAGCTCTTTTTTTTAATCCAACCGGATTAGGAAAAATTTTGTCTGTACCAATATTCCAACCCAATAATTGTAAAGATAATCTTTGAATTATCATTTAAACCTTGTAAGTGTCCGTTTAATAGCTCCTTCAGCTTCTGAGCATTAAAAATTTTATCATTCACCAATAATGAGGACATAAAAAGCGATTCAACCTCATTACTGAGTTCATTTTTCAGCCACTCTCTTACCGGGACTTCAAATCCAGATTTGCCTCTATTCAAAATTTCCGGATGTATCTTATCTTTAAATAAATCTCTCAGGATATACTTAGTTTTTAACCCCTTTATCTTATAACTACTCTTAATTTTGAATGATAATTCTACCAATTCATGGTCAAGAAAAGGGACCCTTACCTCGAGAGAATTAGCCATGCTCATTTTATCCTCTTTCAGCAAATAATCATTTGGAAGGATTGACAACAAATCGACAAATGAGGCTGATTTAACAAAATCAAAATCATCTGAGTCAGGGAAAAGAGAAAACAGATTAAACTCATCTCGAATCCCATGATGATTCATTACTTCGGAAGTAAAAAGAGCATTACGTGCTGCCTTAGTTATCAGTTCAAATGATTTATCATACCTTACAGACAGGGAGCTTTCTACGCTGCCCAGATATTTTTTCAAGCGTCTTCCATAACTTTTTTTGTTTTTAGATTCAGGAAGGGCATCAATTGATCTTGCTAAGATGTGTTTCATTGAAGTTGGCATAAGATTTAATATTTTCTCTCCTTTATTCATCCAATATCTCTCATAACCTCCGAAAAGTTCATCTCCTCCTGCACCACTTAATGCTACTTTTACGTTTTTTCGTGCAAACTGACTAAGATAATAAGTCGGTAAAATGGCATAATCCCCAATTGGTTCATCAAGACTATAGACAAGATGGTCAATAGTATTCATTAAATCTTTGGGATCGATAATTAATTCATGATGGAGAGTGTTATTAAATTTTGAGGTTATTTCTGCCCATTTTAATTCATTATAACTTTTGGATTTAAACCCTATAGAAAAAGTTGATATTCTATTCTCACTTATATCACTTGCCAAATTTGTAAGAATAGCGGAATCAATTCCTCCGCTCAGATAGACGCCAAGGGGAACGTCACTAAATAACTGGTGTTTAACAGAATCATATAATTTTTTATAAACTAATTCCTTAGATTCTTCAAACGACTCAATTTCTTCCTGCTTTAATTGGTCAGATAATTTCCAATACCGAGTATTTTCAATGATAGCAGGATTAGAATTTATTTTTAAATAACTCCCGGGAACCATTTTTACAATTCCGCTATAAAGAGTTTTCTCATTCGGGATATATTTATACTTTAGCAGGTTATTGACAGATTCAAAATTGATTTGTTTACTATAGCCGGGATGCTGAAGGATAGATTTTATTTCCGAAGCAAATATAAAATCCGAATCAGAACTAGTATAATATAACGGCTTAATCCCTAACCGGTCGCGTGCAATTATCAGAGTTCTTTTCTTTCTATCATAGATCGCTATACTGAACATCCCATTAAGTTTACTGAATATGTCCTCGCCAAATTTATCATATCCCAATAAAATTACTTCAGTATCCGACCGTGTTTTGAATTTAAATCCTGATTCTTCAAGATCTTTTCTAATCTCATGGAAGTTAGAAATCTCACCATTAAACATAATTAACCTGGACATATCGGAATTGTAAATAGGCTGATTCCCTGTTTCAAGATCTATAATTGCCAACCGGCGCATAGCCAGCGCTACATTCTCTTCCCTGAAAAAGCCCTCACTATCCGGACCCCTATGAGCAATAGCATTATTCATGTTCCTTATAATATCCTGGCCCGCATGTCCTTTTGAAATATATCCGCAAATTCCACACATAAAAATATTATCCCTAGTCAGATTTAATTTGCAAATGAATTATAAAGCTGCCTATAGTTCTGAACCATACGGTCACTTGAATATTCTTCATATACTTTTTTCCTGGCTCGTAATGCAAAATTTTTATAATGAGCAAAGTTATTAGTTACAAGAATTATTTTATCAGCTAAATCCCTGAAGTCACCATTTTTGAAAAATATCAATTCATCATCATTAAAGATCTCTGTGTTTTCAGGAATATCACTTGCAATGATAGGAACACCTAATGCCGCCACTTCGAGCAGAGCAATAGACATACCTTCTGTTTCGGAAGGGAAGATAAAAACTTCCGATCTTCTTATAATCTCTAGAAAAATTGATTTATCCTCCATGTAACCGGTAAAATGAACTTTTAAACCTTCAGATAACTTATCCAATTTATTTCTATAAGCGGGGGCATGACCAGTATCTCCCATAATGACAATGTCATTTGAATATTTCAAATCCTGAAATGCCTTCAGCATAGTATGGCATCCTTTGGTTGACATTATTCTTCTTGCGGCAAAAGTAACAAATGGAGTTTTTATATTATATTTTTTAAATATCAAGTCCGCTTCAGTTTCTTTGAAAACTTTAACCGGTTCTATACCATTCGGCACATATAAAACATCTCTATTATACATTGCTTTATAATATTTAGAAAGTGGAGCAGAGATAACAGTAAGCTTTGCAGTGGACCTAACAAATATCTTTTCATTTATCCTAAAATATAATTTAGCAACTCTTCCCCATTTATCCCGCAGATAGGGAGATTCATGCGAGGTGGCAAGAATATTTTTATATTTTAATTTTAAGAGAGGTATAAATATACTCGATTCAATTTTGCGAACATGAACAATATCATAATTTCCAAAAATCATCATATGGAAATAGCATTCCAGAAAGAAGAGGAAAACTCCAATGCCTTTAACCGGGAGGAGTCTAAACTGAACAGCTTTAACACCGGGCATATGATTCCCAGCCCGTTTGTCTTTAAAACAATAAATAGTTATATCAAATTCATCTTTGAGATGTGTTATAAGATTTTCAGTTGTCCTACTAACCCCACCTTTGGAAGGGAAATAATTTACACCGAAATAAGCCAGTTTCTTTTTTTTCATTTAAAGAATCATGCCCCTTTCCGAAGAGTATCAATTAAAGAATAATAATTGGCTGAAAACTGATCAAAAGTGAAATCTTTGATAAGACGTTCATGACTGCAAGTTCCCATTTTAATCCTTAAGCTATTGGATTTGACCAAATGTAATAATTTTTCTGAGATCATTCCAGGATTACCTTTTTCAGTGAGAAATCCATTGATACCGTCCTTAATAAGAATATAATTATCCCCAACGTTTGTAGCCACTACCGGTAAGGAATAGGCCATAGCTTCCATAATTGAATTTGACAGACCTTCATATTTCGAAGTACTAAGATAAATATCGGATTCCCGGAAAAGTTCGGGTATCTCTTTTGGATTTATTATTATTTCGACTATATCCTTTAAGTTTAATTTCTCTACCAATTCCCTTATATGCATTTCCAGTTCGCCGTATCCGACAACCAGAAATTTGAACCTGACCTGTGAATTGTTTATCTGCTTTAAATGGCTGATACTTTTTAATGCCGTATCATAGTCTTTGAATCCAACAAACCGTCCGACAGTAAATATTTTGACAAATTCATTTACATTCCTGGTAATTGTTGGGGGAATATTTATAAAACAATTATGAAATACCAAAGATTTTGGGGGATTAAAACGATACCGATTAACAAAAAAGTCTCTGCCTGATTTATTATTGAAAATAGTATAATTTTGAAATAAATGATGCAAAATTTTCATCACCAGCAATTTCCAAAAAGGTATTACTGAATTTCTAATTCCCCCAATAATATTTTTAACTCCTGCTATTTTACCAATAATAGCTCCCCAGATATTATCACTAAGCAAATAACTAAATATTATCTCAACTTTATTTTTCCGCAGTATACCATAAAGCCCAGACAATTTTTTTAATAATCCCCCCTTTAGTCTGACAAGATTTATTTTATTATCTGAAATTATTCTTAAATATTCGTCATCAATTAACTCACCATGGAAGACGACTAACATTGCAGAATATCTTTTATTCAATGCGATGGCAAGCATAATGCTTTGTTTTTCTGAGCCTCCTTTTGTTAAGGATCGTATAAAGACACAAATCATCTTAATTAGAGTATTAATTCAATAAAAATATTGCGGGTATAAGATTGGAACTGCAAAAGATTAATAATTGTCCTGAATTTTGGAAATATACTGATGAATACTTTGAGCATAAACATCTTCGAGGCTTAAATTTTCATCCTTGAGTACCCATCCTTCATTCGAATACATGTAGTATGATTTGGCTTTAGAATGTGCGATTGTCCCAAAACTTATTCCCTGGAACTCAACCAAGAAATAACTATTGTTATCATAAACCACATCAAGAGAAACATTGGGTATATCAAGAGCATCAAATACAGACCGGGCATAATCCAACAAACCAGGAGGCATACTGAATTCTTTGTCTTTATGGAAATAAAAAATGCCACTTCCACTTGCCCTGAAATCATCTTTCCTATTCATCCTTTTAAGTATATAGTATTTATCCCAGAAGATTAGAATTTTCCAGTCATTGTCTATTCCAGAGACATAATTCTGAACAATTATTTTTTTTCTGTATAAGGATTCGGTTTTAAACTTCCTTTTTGTCTGATATAATCTTTTAATTAAGAGTCCATACTCATGCAATATTGCACGATACCCGTGTGTATTTAATAATTTTTTAGCATGCTTAATCAAATCATTTTTATTTTCTACCTTAATAACTCCTATGCTTCCTGAGCCGGCTGAACTTTTTATTATTACAGGATAAGTGAATGAATCCGACTGTTCTTTCAACTCAGATAATGATCCGAATAACCAGGAGCGGATATTATCACCTATTCCATTGACAGATCTCAACAATTCCATAAATACTTTATTATGATGAGCCCTAAATATTTCTAACCGTGGTATTAAAATTCCTCCCATTAACTGTACACCCCATAAAATGTCCTCAATAAAATCCTTATAGAATTGACCAGGGTCTTCAATTGAAGTATAAATAACAAAACAGCCTTTTAGATCATCTTTCTTAAAATCTATTTGAGAAAAGTTCTTTATTTCTGCCGAATAGCCCAGATTCTCAAATATATTTTTTAATAAAACCTTATCAAAACCGCTTCTGTATGGCAGGGCAGGAACTTTTGTTTGAAACCTATCCAAATAGTCGACGAGGATAATTAATTTATTCATTGCAAACTTTAATTAATAATTATATAAGTGAGAGGGAGTTATACTGTAATAATATCAGCAGTATTTTCAATAAAGTTTTTCCAGCCTGGAGAAGGTTCTGCTTTAATAGAATAGCTGAGGAGATCGGATATGCTACATTCACCAGCATTTATAAAGATTTTGAAATTAACCCCAAGAAATTTTTTACACGCAGCATCAATTAAGGGGATCTTTTTAGGGTCAAAAGACATCAAAAGAGCAAATACCATATCGGTCAGGGCTGAATTATTTGAAAAGCCGATAAATCCCAGGGGAAAAGGCATGGGTTTTAAAGGACCATTACCTTCACCGCCTATAATGCCATCTATAAAATTAAAAATCGTCCTCACAGGTTTTTCCGAAACAGAGCCATTGACAATACCGAACTGAGCAATATAATTCAGATCCATCACCATCCGCCAAGAAGTATCATTACCATACCACCCTGCCGCCAGTTGCTTATAGGGTGATTTTCCATTTATCTTCCAAAAGGATTGTCCCAGATATTTCCAGAATAAATAGCTTTTCTTACCAATATTTTTATTCGCGATATCGAACACTGCTTGTGAAATTTCCCTTAAATAATTCCTACCAGGATAGCAGTCTCCTCCGTCTTTAGTTCCCCCGGCTCTATGATGAGGCAGATAATCCTTTTCACCATTTATACCCACTAAATTTTTTAAGGCACAGGTTAGTCCGGTTTTTTGATGTGTTTTCACCTTGGGTAAATTTATTATAATATCAGCAGTTAATACATCATTTGCAATACAATATTTATGTAAACCTTTGCGATGTGTACCCTGCAAAATCCTGTAATCATAATTTGTTACACGGAAATTTCCTTCGTTATTACTAATGGGATCCAAAAAGCTGGATTCTCCCAAGTCAAATATTGAATATTCTGAAAGCGGATTATTATCAGTAATAACTTTCCCAATAGATTTTTCCCAAATCTTTCTTCTAAAATCCTTAATGTTAATTTCAGTTTTGTAAAATCTTCTGAATTCTTCAATAGTTTCCATGAACCGGGTGTCCATCATTTTATTCCAGATACAGCCCTGAATCGGTGCATCTCCAATAGTTACCCGACCAGGAAGGTACTGCAGAACAGATTCCAGAACACTAAGGGTGAACATGTGATTGGTAATCAGGCAATAATGATCGTTTTCAGATTTAGAGTGATGAACCCAGTTTGGTTTTAATAATATATTTTTCCCCTTAATCTGCTGTTCAGTAAAATTTCTTTTGAATAAGTCATTAACCAACGGATAAATTTTATTTCTGTCCTCATATAAACGAGATAATGAATATATATCCCTTTTTAATCCGGACATTTCAGGACAATAGATCAAATCAATAAAACTTTCTTTATCGCCAATCATTTAGTTAACATAACTTAAATCAGAATTAATAAAATGAGCGAGCCGGATACCATGTTCTTTAATTCCGAATTTTTCCATGGCAAGTTCCTTACCTTTCTTAGCAATCATTTCAGAACGTTCAGTATTTTCCAATGCCTCTATTACTTTTTCAGCAAAATTTTCTACAGATCCAGCCTCAGCCAGATAAGCCGTTACACCATCGGTTAAATATTCCTGAATCTCTCCAACTTTAGTTACAATGGCCGGGCGACCAGAGGCTAGATACTCACCTAATTTTGTAGGGAACCCACCGCGGGATTGAAAATTATCGGGTCTTGCCAAGACAAGGGCTCTTGCTTTGCTAAAGAAAAATGGTATATATTTTTTCTCAACAATTCCTGTAAATATCACCTTGTTTTTCAGATCTAAATCTAAAATCAATTTCATAAGCGGATCAAGCATTTTAGGGTTACTATTATCTCCGATTAATAATAGTTTAATATCCGGGAACCGATCTGATATTAACTTCATAGATCGTAATAGGACCGGCAACCCATCCTTATCTCCGCTCATAGTTCCACAATAGGCAATATATTCCTCCGGAATTGAAATATTCAAGTCTTTAATATTTTCAAATCTCTTGGGATCAACCATAACCGGAACTTTTAATAATTTAATATTTTTTCTTCCTTTCCGTTTGTAGTAATCATATAAATTATCTGATATTACAACTGCCGCATCGAATATCCTGTACAGAATATTTACTGAAATTAAATTATAAATTTTATTAATCTTTTTATTCTTAATTAAAGGTATGGGGTATTCGCATCCTTCAATAATAAGTTTTATTTTATATCGTCTGCTCATTAGAAAGAGGTAAACCATTATAAAATGACTCTCGCCATAAAAAAATACGTGTGTAAATTTTCTAAGCTCTTTATTTTTCCTGATCAAGTATTTCAAGTAATAGTATTTTCTTTTAATGTAACCCAGATTCTTGTCCACAATATTAAAATCATAACTGCCAGGAAACCCGGTATCAAAATCATAGTTATCTTCTTTTTTTACAGGGTGCATATTAAATGCAGTAACACTGCAATTACCGGCAATCAATCCCTCGGTATAGGACTTAACCCTGCTGGCAGAAGCGGTAGGCATAAGAACAGAGCCCTGAAATAAAATGGCTATTTTTGCTGTTTTTGTTTCGTGCATTAAATGAGATTCTTAAACATTTTATTTATTTCATAAATAGGGATTGAAAGTTCTTTCGAACTTTTATTCCATCAAATTTATCACTTGCTACACTTACAGCATTAAGAGCAACTTTTTGTCTTGCCTCATCATTATTAATTAAATCAAGAAGGATTTCCCTTAACGAACCGATACCATTTTTGCTACTTATTATTGCTATATTATATTTCGCGGCAAATTTTACGATAGCAATCTCTTCAGGGGCATGGATCAGAATAGGGACACCCGAAATCATATATTCGCTCATTTTAGTCGGCATCGAAAACCGGGTAAATTTTATACTTAATTTATCGAAATCAATCGGGAGAAATAGCAGATCAAACTTCGAATATAATTCCGGCATTTCATCATGTTTTAGGGGCTTATTCAAAAGAATGGCGGGACTATCATCATATTTCCTAAACTTTTCAAGATTATATTCAGGTGAATAAATGCTAAACACGATTGACATTCCGTTTCTTTTCAGCTCATTTATCAGCTCACAAAAGGCTAATATAGAATTAATATTTGCATTCCCAATCCTACCTGAATAAAGTATTTTGAAAACCAGACCTTTTGTGTATGTATTTTTTTGAAAAGGAATCCATCTTTCATTCATCACCGGGTTATGGAAAGACAGCCAGCTACCTCCGAATCTTTTACTATATTCTTCAGACATAGCATCTGAAATACACAACCGTGAATTTGTCAGCTTCAATAAATTTCGAAATTCTTTATCTATTATCCGATCCCACATATGCCTAAATATTCCAACTTTATTAATTGTCAACAGCCAGTCATCCATAATATGAATAATTAAAGGCTTTTTATACTCATTGGTTATCACTTCAGTAAAATTGATTAATTCTCTTGTAGATAACTGGGTATATATAAAATCGGGATTAAACTCTTGAATCCAAGTGCGGAGTTTTCCGGATAATTCCAGTTTATAAAGGAAATGGTATATACCGAAAAAATGTGCAAGTGTTATAAATATTGCTCTGGCTGTAACTCTTTTACTATTTTCAATTGATAACCGGTTTGAATTTTGCTCAATAACTTTAACCGGACCTGATTTGTAGGCAGGATATAATAAAGAGAGGGGAAATTTAACTTTCAGTTCTTCAGTTCCTAACTGATACACACGACGGCAGAATTCATCATTAGTTTTTGGCGCCTGTTTCGGGCTGGTTATAACAGCAATATTCTCCGAATGAATACCTGATAGAAGGTTCGAAATTGTTATTCCGCCACCCGTCAATTTATCAAGGGTCTGCCCTATAATCAGGATTTTCCCCGTTCCTCCCTCAGACTTTATGGTAACCAAACATATTCCCTTAAGAATTTATAATAATAAATTATATCCCTTGTTCTTGGAGAAAATATCCTACGAAACTCTTTAAGAAAAAAGACTAACTGAGTATCCACCCATTCAGGATACAATAAATCTTTTCTTGAACACCCTGCAATCTTTAATATTTCATTTTCCTTTACCGATAACCGGTTCAGATAATTTTCATATACTATTTTAAATAATGATTTATCATCTTTACTGATCCCCGTTGAAATGAGCCTATTAGAATAAATCTTTAGTGAATTAAAATGATAGAAAACAACGTCTATTTCATTTTTAATTTCTTCAGAATATGCCCTTATTTTATGCCCTTCAGAAAATATCCGATATCCAGGTTTGTTCCATGTTGCTAAACCAACACCCCTATTCTCTGAAACAACTACATTTTTGTATTTCTCAGGCCAGTCATTCAAATAGCCCTGATCGCCATATTTTCCGTTTTCAGGATAGCCGAAACACCATTCGACACACTGTTCCTTCCACGTTTCCAAAACTATTTTTGATGCAAGGTCATTCCTGAAAGGCATAAACTGAACACAATATTTCCCATGATCATGGTTGTCGACAGGGGGATAATACCTATGCTCAGTAATTAATACTGAGTTATAAGCCATTTCATCAATTATTAACTGAGGGTTTTGGTAAAAATAAAGGTCAGCATCCAGGTAGGTTACCATATCTATATCAAATTTTGCAAGGGCATAGGTAATAACCTGGGGAGTGCAGGTAAAAAAATACTCAGCAATTGATCTTGATTTTTTCAGATCAAGTAACCGCGGGTCTGCTGTTTCAAGCTGATCAATTGATACAGGAATTATATTTTTATAATCAAGCCGTTTTAATATTTCAAAAGTTTCTGCATCATAGGCAAAAAATATAAGTTTGAATGCATCCCCGCAAGTATTTAGAAGCGAATCATACAGTACTAATGCCTTACTCAGATAATTAGTCCCTGTCATAGTACAGAAATAATTTACTTTACTTATTCCAGACTCCAAAGGCTTTATTATTTATTATTTTATAATACTGTATGGGGGCGAAGACAAACCCCTCTATGTTACCAATAATTGAAGCTAACACTATACCTTCAATGCCAAAATGGAAATACTTAATGAAAAAATAAGCAAGGGGAATAAATAGAACTGCAGATACAAATGATAATATTAATTGAAGCTGAATTTTGCCAACTCCATTTATGAACATCGTAAAGATCTGTGTAAATGCCATAGTTACAAAATATATAAAGGTAACAACCGACAGGCTGAAGGGAACAGTGACCTTGTTTCCTAACCATATAGAATAGAATTTGTTTGAACCTATTAAAAAGATGATACCCAGAAGACTTAAGCCCAGCCAATATTTGAGCAATTTATTGACCGACCTCTTTATCCATGAAATATCGCCCTTAGTCCATGCATCTGTAAAAGCAGTCCAGAATGGTATTAATATTATTGACAGGACCATAGTCATAAGAGAGAAATATTTATATGCAATATTATATGGTATCACCTCTTTGGGACCAAAGAACTGAGTTATTAAGATGTTGCTGCTTTGGTATAAGATAAGACCGGAAATCTGTATCAGAAAAAACTTAATTCCGAGAGAGAGCAAGCTGGTGCCATATTTAAACCGGATGTATGCGATGGAGGGTTTAAACAGTGAATAATCTTTCTTAAAAAAATAAACAGTAACAAATCCAAGGATTATTACCGGGATTCCGCTCATTGCAAGACTAAAGGAAACCAGAGACCCTTTTGTTATGTATGTTAACCCGAAAATCACTATTAATGAGAATATATTGCCTAGTGAATTAAACAAACTACTCATAGCAGGGCGCTGGTCAGCCAAAAGAACTACGCCAATTAATTGAAGCACAAGCCTGAAGAAAAACAAATTAAATACAATCATTGCCACCATCGATAATTCGGATGCCAGCGCCTTATCAGTATTCAGAATAACCGACCAATCAATAAAACTATTTGCAACAAAAAACACTATTGCAAGCAGAACCATAATGATCGTGATGATTGCGTAGGTAGTACTTACATAAATTTTACATAATTCATAATCCTTGACAGCGAGTGCTTCGGCTAATTTATTCCTCAGCCCGTTCCCCAATCCAAGATCAAAGAATGTGATCCAACCGATCAGGGAAGTAAGAGTAAGCCATATCCCGTAACGGGTCTGATCAAGGTAATTCAGAGTTACCCGTACTAACAAAAAACCAATTACTATGCTGCTCCCTTTTAAGAGGAAGGAAGCCAGGATATTTGTTTTTGCTTTTATTCCCCTTTCATCCCCCCTGATGTATTTATCTAATAATTTTTTAACTATTTGCATAGACTAAATTTTTTTCACCATTATCCATATCCCCACCGGAACCTTCACTCTCTTTTTTATAATAGTTATGGAATACAAATGCCATAATTAAACCAATATCATATAATGGTAAATAAACCAGGGTAAAGTTAATGAACAGAAAACCTACAAAGACAAAGAAAGGACCCCACCTGGAGGTTTTTTTAGCCACATTATAAAAGTCCTTCATTAAAAAATAAGCAAATAAGAAATAGAGAAGCCCGCCTACAATTCCATAATAATAAAGCAAGGACAGGTAACCGACATGAATTTGAGATGATTTCCCAACCAGTAATGTCTGCAATTCAAAATCGCCACTAACTTCTCCGAAAGTATGGAACTCCCCCTTCCCGAATACCGGATGCTCGGGAAATAATTCAGCAAAGACAAAGAAGGATAATATCCGAGATTCTGATGCCCCGCTTCCCAATCCGCCAGCGTTCTCTTCAAGTATCCGGTTCATTACTATTTCATCAACAGGTACATTTAAGGATTTTAGTACAGCAACGGTGGAGACAGAAACTATCAAAAGAATTAAAGCCCACACCATAATTTTTTTGAATTTTTCTGTTATTCCCCCTGTCATGAAATTCATAAAGAATAAAAGGAGAAAGTTTATCATTATCGATCTCCCCTTACTAAGGAATGCAAAAATTCCTCCCCAAAAATACAAGTTAAATATTTTAACTTTATTATGAAGTGGAATATATTCGCCAAGCAGCAATGATAACATTGCAAGGAAGGAAATATTAACTGTTACTCCTTCTACCCATGCAAATATTGATGGTAATTGCAACTCATCCCTACTCATTCCAGGCCACATACTATAAAATGATGGGTCAGCGAAAAAATAGGGATTTACCAACTCCTGCATTATAATTACAAATAATGCAATAGTAACTACAAAGAGAAATATTTTCTTACAGGTTTCTTTGAAGGCAGATGTAATTTCAATATTTTCCACAAGAAAAAGAAGCGAGAGACTTGCTATATAGTCACTTGAGTAGAAATATTTAAAATCAATAGATTTTCCAACTATGAAAATATCTGAAAGGACAGTATATAAAACAAATAGTCCATAGAATTTCAGATATTTAGGTATAATAACTTTTCCAGAGCCGGTGATTATCTCCAGAATTTTCACAGTTGTTACAAGATAGATTACCCCAGCCAGCAGATATAAAAAATTCCTGTCAAGGAATTTAGTACTAAAAAATGCAAAAAAGGGACCGAGCAGGAAAACGATTAAGATCGAATAAATAATATATTGAATGAATTTCATCTTCAGGAGATCTTATAATAATCCAGATACCAATCAATAAATTTTCCAATTCCAAAATCTATGGAAGTTTTTGGTTTGTAATTCAAATCCTCTATTAAATCATCAATATCTGCCATAGTATTGGGAACATCTCCAGGCTGCATGGGAAGTAATATTTTTTCAGCTTTTTTATTAAGTTTCTTTTCAATTGCCTCAATAAAGCTTAACAGGGAGACAGAGCTGTTGTTTCCAATATTATAGAGTTTGTATTGGGCTTTGGAGGAACCGGGATCAGGAGTTTTTCCGTTCCATTCATTATTCCCTTTTGGAATATGTTTTAATACCTTTTCTATTCCAGTTACTATATCATCAATATAAGTAAAATCTCTTTTCATATTCCCGTGGTTATAGACTTCAATCGGCTGATCATTCAGAATGGACTTTGTAAACTTAAAAAAGGCCATGTCCGGCCTTCCCCAAGGACCATATACTGAAAAAAAACGTAGTCCTGTTGTTGGAATCTTATATAAATGGGAATATGTATGAGCCATTAATTCATTGGCTTTTTTGCTGGCTGAATAGAGGCTTATGGGATGATCGACATTGTCCTTAGTTGAAAAAGGAAATTTTTCATTCAGTCCATAGACACTTGAACTACTTGCGTATACTAAATGTTTTATGGAATTATTGCGTGCATTTTCAAGGATATTCAGGAATCCAACAACATTACTTTCAATATAAACGTAAGGATTATCTATCGAATACCTTACACCAGCCTGCGCCGCAAGGTTAACGACATAATCAAATTTTTCTTCTTCAAATAACTCCGCCAAGTTTTTTCTATCAGTGAGATCCAGCTTAACAAATTTATAATTATTAAAACACTGACTTTGAAGGGCAGATTTACAGTTAATTTTATCCCCGGGTATGCCGCACTTTTCCAAGCGTGATATTTTGAGTCCTACGTCATAATAGTCATTTAGATTATCGATGCCTACAATCCGGTAATCTGAATTGACCAGTTTATTGATCAAATGGAATCCAATAAATCCAGCTGCGCCTGTAATAAGTACTTTCATCTATCCTGATTTATTTTAGAGGTTTATTTAATAATGGGGGTTGGAGTTGATCCATTTTTCATACGAATGAATTTAAATATCCTTTTTATGTCATCATTTATAAGGAATAATACCAATGAAAAGAAGAAGGTAATAAAGAAAGCCGCTATAAAAATAACCAATCTGTGAGGTCCTGTTTTTTGAACAGGGCTTAAGGCACTCTCCTTTATATTCAGAATCGGAGTATCTTTAATTTCATCTATTTTTGCCAGTTCAAGCTGTTTGGACAGTTCAACAAAAATTCCCTGCATTATTTCAACATCCCTCATCATCCTTCCCTGCTCTAATAGCAGTTCGGGAGATTGAAGAATCATCCTGTTCTTTTCCCTGAAATCTTTTAATTTGTTTTCAGTTAAATTGAGAGAGTCTTTAACTTCACTTAATCTTTTTTGAATATAGATCCTCTGGTCAATTGCATAAGATTTTCTTTTGGTTCTAATATATGAATCAAGGGATTCGAGTATATTATTTGCAACATCGGCAGAAAGCTGAGCTTCAGGCATGGTAACCTTAATTGACAATACTTTATTGACCCTATCAATATCTGTAATTACGAGTGACTTAAGCATTAATTCTTTTAATTTTAAGAACCTAAGCCTTGCCTGATTTTCAGGATTTTTATCTACAGCAGTGATTTGAAAATAATCAATCAGATTTATAGAATCAGGGTACTCATTAGTTAAGTACTTATGATAAATTACGGGCTGGAAGACAGATTCACTGTTTACTAAATTCTGATAAATTTCTGTTGCTGAGACTTCCCCAACTTTTACACCCACCAGCGATGCTAAATTATTAAACTGGCTAAGCATATTAGATTTGCTTCCATATTCAGGAAGGATTGAAACAGTGCTTTCAAAATATGGTTTTGAAATAAATATCAAGAATAACAGCACCAATGCTAACACAGTACCATTAAATATTAATATAGATTTTCTTTTAGACCATAATTTTTCAAAGTAAGGCAAAGCCATTTCGATTAATTTTTTAATTCTATCTTCTCTTTTTTTATCCATTTATGGTAACCTATGGGTTAGGCTTAGAACTGTAAGTATCACAATTGTTGATGTACTTACAACAGTAATAATATCACGAATAACAGGCCATGCATCTGATTTCTGTTCAATGTATGTAGGGACAAATACTGTTGATCCTGATAGTATCGGAGGATCGGGTATGAAGAACCAGCCAGACCTTGACCAAGTTTTACCATTGGGCAGCACTACAACTTCCTTGTCTTCTGCCGCAAGAGTAGTATATCCGCCAGCATTTTTAATATAATAAGATAAACCTTCACCTTTTTTATATGGAACGTTTGAAGGCATGCCAACTTCTCCCATAACATAAACAATATTGGGATCTTTAGGCACGTTTATTTCGTCACCCGGCTGAAGAATAATATTATTAATTGAATTATTATCCTTTTCGACTGCTTCCCAGTCTATTGGTATCCTGTTGGAAAATTCTGATAATACTTTTTTATTAAGAAGAGGTCTGTTGTACAGGTTTAGTCTTATTGTATCAGGCAGCAGGGACTGTTCTGATTTCTCAAACAAGCTATTAAACCTGTTGACATATATCCCTTCTTTATAAGCGCCGTTTTTGAATCCATTTGCCCGTGTAATTAAATCAGACAACCTTTCCCCTCTCTTTATAAGAGAATATGAACCGGGAAATTCTACTTCACCCTTAAGAGCAACAACTTTATTATCAAAATTCTTTGCGGTATCGATCTTAACGTAGACCCGGTCATAGTCCTCAAGAAGGAAATCATTTTCGGGTTTGACCTCCCAATAATTATTAGGAAGATCGACGGTATATTCTTTATAATAGATATCAGAATTGAGGGTATCAAGCCTTGATATTCCGATATTTTCCATATGGGCTTTTTCTGTTACACCACCAGCAAGAACCATCAGATCAGTTAATGTCATATTTTCATACCTGGAATATTTACCCGGTCTATTAACTTCCCCTAAAATTTCCACATTCCGAGTAGGATGAAAATTTTCGATACTATATATTCTTATATCATCCCTGTTTTCAAGCACCAGATTGTCCGAAGGATCACCTTCCATTGCATTTTTAAGATTGAAAGAGATAGCTTCTTTTTTCTCATTAGGGAGAGTACGGATAAGAAGAGCTTCATCAGTAAAAGTATTCGGGAATAAGCTATCAGCTTTCACTACTAAATCCCTTACGGTCATATTAGAACCTGTTAATTCATAGGCACCAGGTTTACGTACACTTCCAGAAATATCCACCCTGTTTTCAGGTCTTTTATTGATTGAAAGAAAACTAATTACGTCCCCATCTTCCAGTTTATAAATACTGGTGACAAGGGAATTTATTGAGTTAAAACTAACATCAAGATTTAATATGTTCTCAGTGTAATTTGCTCTCTGGTCAAATGGGATTATCCTTTCAACATGCACGCGCTGAAAGTAAGTATTAAAAGTTACATTGCCAGAGAACTTAATAAGGTCGCGTAAAGTTTCATCATCTTTAAGTTCATAAATGGCAGGACGCAGAATTGATCCAAATGCAGCCACCCTTTTACCTGCCGGGGGAACAAAGATAATATCCCCATCTTCCAGATTTACGTCAAAAGACTTATCGCCCTTAAGAAGGTAATTGTAAACATCAATTTCAGAAACAGTTCTTCCATCCCTCAGAATTTTAACTTTACGAAGGGATCCATTTAAAGTAGGACCGCCACTATAATACAAAACAGTAAAAGCGGTAGACAATGAGGGCAATGTATATCCACCGGGTTTAGTAATTTCGCCTAAGACATAAACCTTAACGCTTCTTAACCTTCCAGTTGAGACATCCATACTTGTTCCCCCCTGACTTTTAACATCAACATTCAGAGAGGAATATACTTTTGATAACCGTTCAAACAGACGAGCTTTCAAAGCTGATAATGTCAATCCGTTTACGGGGACAAGACCAACATCGGGGATATATATGCTTCCATCTTTTGCGACAGTAAGCTTATGAACCAATTGGGTGGCGCCCCATAATGAAATTACAATTTCATCACCGGGACCCACCACATAATTTTTAGGAGCAGGAATATTTACCGATGGCTCAAATGTTGTAGGAGAATAGGTAAAAATATTATATCCAAATGCCGGAAGAGAAGCTGCATGATCCCTACCCTGAAATGAGGGGAGAATGTATTCTTCAGGAGCTTTAGGTGCAGGAGGAGTTACAAGTGTGGGAGCTTTAGGAACTCCGACTGTATCAACTTTTTCTTTTACCTCTGAAGTCTGCTGTTTCAGCTGCTGAAATTTCAGATAATCCTCTTCAGA
This sequence comes from Ignavibacteriaceae bacterium, assembly GCA_031292435.1. Lineage (GTDB taxonomy): Bacteria > Bacteroidota > Ignavibacteria > Ignavibacteriales > Ignavibacteriaceae > Fen-1301. Next base: position 7,948 of record JARLHD010000169.1, on the reverse strand, counting down.
ATAACCCATTTCAGTTGCTTTCTTTTTAAGTTCATCCGGCGACATGTTCTTTAGCTGGTCCAGTTGTGCGAACAGAACCGGTGGGAGAAAGAAGAGCGATAACAGGCAAAAATAAATTAAACGCTTCATAATATTATATTTTTTAAGTTTCTAAAATAACCAACAACATTAAGGAAAACCCCTAGAGGTATTAAATTATGCTTTTACGATATTGCCCTGAGAAAAACCTCTTTTACCAAATGCATTACGTGTATCGATAATGAGGTTAGCATTATCCGCAATAAGTTTGTAATTATAATCAGTATGGTCGGTAGACAGAACAACAAGGTCATACTTTTTAATACATTCTTTTGTCAGCTCAACTGAGCTAATATCAAAGTGGTATTTACGTGTCTTAGGCAGTTTTGAAATATAGGGATCATTATAATCAACTTCAGCACCTTTTTCGCGGAACAATTCAATGAGCTTCAGAGAAGGTGTTTCTCTCATATCATCTATATCTTTTTTATAAGAAGCCCCAAGAATTAATACTTTTGCACCGTTCAAGGCTCTTTTATGATCGTTAAGAGCTTCCATTGATCTTTCAACTACATAGAAGGGCTGATATGTATTTATTTCTCCAGCAAGTTCAATGAATTTGGTATTTATTTCAAATTCACGAGCTTTCCAAGTAAGATAGAAAGGGTCGATAGGGATACAGTGCCCGCCTAACCCGGGTCCCGGAAAGAATGGATGAAAGCCAAAAGGTTTGGTGGAAGCTGCTTCGATAACTTCCCAGACATCTATCCCCATCCTGTCAAAAACCATTTTCAGCTCATTCATCAATGCAATATTTACAGAGCGATAAACATTTTCCAATATTTTTGTTGCTTCTGCAGCACGTGTAGAGCTGACGGGAACAGTTTTAACAATGATCTGGTTATATAAAGCCTGTGCGGCTTTCAAGCAATTTGGAGTAACACCACCAACGACTTTTGGAATAGTTGATGTGTTGTAATTTGCGTTGTTAGGATCTTCTCTTTCAGGGGAGAAAGCGAGATAAAAATCTTTACCAACTTTCAATTTTGCACTATTTCCCGACTGCAATTTCGGAGCAGATTCAAAAAGAGGCAGAAGTATTTCATCAGTAGTACCCGGATATGTTGTTGATTCCAGAGATACAAGCTGACCTTTCCGCAAAAACCTTTGAATCATAAAAGCAGTATTTTCAATAAACGACATATCAGGTTCCCTATGTTCATTGAGAGGAGTTGGAACGCAGATAATAATCGCGTCTACTTCAGGAAGACGGGAGAAATCGGAAGTGACGGAAAAATTCTTTTTATCTACAAAAAACTTTTTTATCCTGTCAGCTGAAATATGCTTAATATAACTTTTACCTGCAGTGAGTGTTTTTATTTTGAACTCATCGAGGTCAAATCCAATGACTTTAAAGTTTTTACTTGCAAATTCAAGACCAAGGGGCAAGCCCACATATCCAAGACCGATAATACCAACCACTATCGATTTATCGGCTATTTTATTTAATATTTCCACATTATTCCTTTAATTTTAGGTTAATGATCCTGGTTTTGTAATTAATTATTTATAGAATTCTTTAATCTTATCCGATACATATTCGACCTGCGCATCTGTTAATTCTGGGAATACAGGAAGAGAGAGGCATGTTTCGGCTAATTGTTCTGCAACTGGAAAATCTCCTTTTTTGTATCCCAATGAATTAAAGCATGGCTGAACATGCAGAGGGACAGGGTAATGCAAGCCGGTGCTAACACCATTTGCTTCAAGGAATTTCTGGAGTTCATCCCTTTTAGCTGACCTGTTATTTTTGTCATTACTTTTAACCTGGATGACGAATAAATGATATACGTGTTTAGCATAAGGCATTTCAAAAGGCAGGGTTATCTGCTCAACACCTTTCAGGCATTCATTATATTTTTTTGCAACACGTCTTCTTTCATTAGTCCATTTATCAAGGTGTTTTAATTTTACATTAAGAACAGCACCCTGAATCCCTTCCATCCTGTAATTATGACCATAGATCTCATGGTGATATTTTTCCGATGAACCATGTTCACGCATCATTTTGAATTTTTTACCTAATGCTTCATCATTAGTAGTAACGGCACCTCCTTCACCATAGGCACCCAGGTTTTTTCCCGGATAGAAGCTAAAAGATGCAGCACTTGCAAGACCGCCGGTCTTTTTGTTTTTATACTCAGCAAGATGCGACTGTGCGCAATCTTCCACAACTATTAAATTATGTTTAGCGGCGATCTCTTTAATTGCATCCATATCAGCTGGCTGTCCATAAAGATGAACTGCAACAATTGCTTTAGTTTTTTTAGTAATAGCTTTTTCAATTTTAGCAGGATCGAGGTTATAGCTTTGGGGATGGCAATCGACAAATACAGGCACGGCACCACATAGGGTAGCACCCCATGCTGTAGCAATGAATGTATCAACAGGGATAATAACTTCATCTCCCGGTTTAATTCCCAAAGCCCATAGAACAAGATGGTTTCCATCTGTTCCAGAGCTTACAGCACTACAGCATTTAACTCCGAGCGCATTAGCAAAATTGGTTTCGAATTCTGAAACAGCCTTACCCAGAATAAAAGAAGTATTGTCTAAAATATTCTGGATAGCCGGGTTAACCTCCTCCTTAATCGAACTATATTGAGCCTTTAGATCTAGAAATGGGATTTTCATATGAGTCCTATAGTTTAATTAGTTAAAATGAAATATTGATTATTGGATATAGTTTTTAAAATAAATTGTGATATACTCTTTTAGTGCAGTTTTCCAATCGCGCATAACATTCAATTGTCTTAATTCTAATTTTTTATTTATCAAGCATTCCGAGGCGGGTCTGGGTGAATAATATTCATCCTTATAATAATCCGAAGAAACCAAAGTTATTTTAACTTTATTTTCCAGATTTAATAACTTTAATAACTCAACCGCAATTTCCGCCCTGGTAGTCTGCCCACTAGAAGCCATATTATACAATCCCCAGAATTCTTTCTCAATGAGCAGTTTAACATTCTTTGCAAAATCCTGTGTATAAGTAGGAGTTCCTCCTTTATCATTAACAATGAACAATTCTTTTTCCCCATTCTTAATTTTTTTAATGAGTTTATTGATAAACTTTTTATCTTTTACGGGGCCTGATCCCATCATCCATCCAGCGCGGCAGATGAGATATTTATTTGCATTATCTTTAACAAATAATTCGCCAGCATATTTTGCTCTTGCATAAACACTTTTTGGATCCGGCAGATCCCAATCATCATAGACATCTTTTTTGCCGTTAAAAATTCCGGCAGTTCCAATATAAAGGACAGGGATATTGATTTGATTGGCTATAAATACTGCATTTTCAACGGAAAGAGTATTAGTAAGGTAAGTTTCGTCGGGATGATTCTCACAAAATTCCATATCCGTATAAGCTCCGAGGTGGAACAGATAGTCAGGCATAAAACCAATAACATCTTTTTTATAATTTTCAAAATTCCTGAAGTCTAAATATTCCAACCATTTTTCATTGACGTCTATATCCGTACATTTTAATTGATACCCGGAGGAAAATTGTTTATAAAATGCCTCGCCGAGCATTCCTCCGCATCCTGCAATATAGATTTTTTTCATTTACCTACGTTCCATAGACTTAATATTTTTTCCCGAAATGCACCCCTAAAAAGGGATAATATGAACAAAAATACATATTAATATACGAAAAGATACAGCTTCGCCTCATCACTCACAATGATCAAAGTAGAGACTTCCATAGTTAGTAAAATTACGAATTATCTATTTAAGGAAAAATTAAATGAGAGGGCTATTGTATTGAAAAAAGAGGTAATTTCCTTATATTTTAAGGTTGAATTGGGGATAAATTATTTATCTTTGTTATTCATTTTTTTTTGTATGCCCCGGTAGCTCAGCATGGATAGAGCAGCAGTTTCCTAAACTGTTGGTCGGAGGTTCGAATCCTCTCCGGGGTACACATCCTTACATCTTAATTGAATTTGTTTCAAATATTGGAATTTCAACCTTTTTTGCAAAACAGAGGATTTGGTTTGAATGGAAATAAACTATAAAAGTAAACTTACTTATAAGATATCCAGCTTTAACAGGAAAAGAAAGTATAATGATTTTATAAATAATTTCCTACCTACCCCTGATACTACGATACTTGATGTTGGATATAATGATAATGAATACAGGGACACTGAAAACTACTTAGAGAAAAATTATCCTTATCAATCCAAAATTACCGCGCTTGGGATAATGGAGCCAAAAAATTTCAATAAATCCTACCCGGAAGTAAAAACAGTTTCATATGATGGGAACAATTTCCCTTTCGGGAATAAAGAATTTGATATCTGCTGGAGTAATGCCGTAATTGAACATGTTGGCAATTTTGATAAACAGGTCTTTTTTGTAAAGGAATTAATCAGAACAGGTAAATCTGTTTTTTTTACAACGCCTAACAGATTATTTCCAGTAGAGATCCATAACAGGATGCCATTATTACATTATCTACCCAAAAGTTTTTTTGATAGAATAATGATATCACTCAATAAAACCAGGTGGACCGGGGACAATTTACATATACTTTCCTATAGGAAGCTCCTTAAAATTCTTAAGGCAGCCGGGGCTGTTGATTATAAAATTATAAGGAATAAAATATTAGGGTTAACGCTAGATTTTACGGTGATAATTAAATCAACTGATTGAACTCTATGAATTTGAGGATAGGACTGTTTTTTATTTCGAACTAAGTAATAGATTAGTAATATAAGATATATCAAGTTGGCGCCTGGCGGTATTGATCATAACGACATTTTCTCCCCAACAATAATCCTACCATACAATACAAGCAAGATCAATCTTCGATCATTCAAGATAAAATATTTTAATCAATTTCCATTTATCCAGTATTAATATTATATTACTAATGGTTTTATAATAGATCCGGGCCAAAGTCATATACAAAACAATATTGAATTATTATACTATTCATGGAAAACAATAATTTTCCTAAAAGTATTGATAGAGTTCCAATTCTCAAAAACTGGTTAGATAAGTATGCAATGAAGCGCATTGTATTTTGGTTTCTAATTTTTTTGGCGATAATATGGATATATGCCCTTTTTCTTGATCTACCAATCGTTCAACCAATTTTCAATCCAAGTTATATAAGCAGTTATAAATTAAATAGTTATCCTATGTGGGGATATAGCCTATTTATTATTTTATTTGGATCAGTGAACCATGTTGTAATATTTCAAAGTATTTTAGGTGCATTGGCAATTTCCGCACTTATGGTTCGATTGAATTGCCTTTTCCCCCGAGCGAAAACCATAACAACTGTATTATTCATTTTCGCCCTACCATGGCTCTCATATATGCTTTATGCTTATCAAGTACCTATAAGTTCAGCATTCATTGTACTGATGCTACTTTCACTAGAATTAGCTATACAAACCAAAAAGATTACTTGGAGTATATTTGCAGGTGTTCTTGCGGGATTTGGACAAAACTTTCGTTCAGAGTTATTCTTATTGCCTTTAGGGATACTATTTTCCATAATCATTTTAAGAAAACTAAAATTATTCAGGAACATAACAACCAAACCATTAATTATTTTTGCAAGTATTGCTCTTTTACTTCAGATACCATGGGCTTTGAACTGCTATTTTAATTCCGGACGATTCTCATTCACAGAATCGAATTCAGGCTATGTGGCATATCTTTTTCTTGGGTTGCCGTCCAACCCCTGGAACATAGAGCAATCAGATAGTTTAATACAAGAAAAAGTTAATGTAGCCGGTTTGAAGTGTAGCGCATTGTCCTTTCAGGGCTCGGATTATTTGATGCAAATATTTTTTAATGATATAAAGCAAAATCCAACTGCTTATTTTAGATGCCTTATTGAGCGGACAACAAAGACAATAATTCAACCGTTTAGTTCTTTGAATTTAACTTCTTCTCCTACAGAAATGAAAATGGCAGAAGTACTAAGATTAAGTCACTTGATGAATTGGGAACATTTTAATACAATAATAACTAATAATAGATCGCTTTTAGAGCCAAGCACAGTTAGTATATGGAAAATTATTTCAATTATATTTTACGAAGCCACTACGACAATGCTTGGCAGTCTCATATCTGTTTGTGGCATTTGTGGATTCTTTCTTTCTATTCGTACCGGCCCATTCAAATTGAATCAACCATTACTTTTATTTTTGTTTTTTGTAATACTCTATCGGATTAGTTTGAATATTATTGTCGGTGCAAGCGGGAAATATATGACAAGTGTTTATCTTTGTTACCTACCTTTTGTTGTCAATACATTATGGTACATTCATGAAAAATGGCTTCATTCCTGGATAGTTTCAATACGACGTGTCCGCAAATAAATATTAACTTGCATTAACAATGCTATATTCAAATCTGTAATTTATTTGCATTGCGGTACGTTCATTTAACTATCATCCATTTCTTTGATTTTTTATCAAAATAATCGTATGATATAACAAGTAGTTTTAGTCTTTTCCGGGAGAGCATGAATTCTCACGGCTGATGACGTTATTCTATTCTTTTTATTGCCGCATGCCCTTTCGAATCTGAAATCTGAAAAGAAATATTTAATAATTATTTCAAAGAGAGATATCTATGAAAAAATTTATTTTGTTTCTTTTGCTGTTAATACTCTTCCTTATTCTAATATCCATTAAAGTTAACGCATAGCAAAGGTGGTTCCGGTAAACACTTTGCGACTAGGAAATAGTCGGATTATTTGAGGTGTTGTCTCATTTTGGAACTGAGTCGCTATAGAGTCGTTCATCTTATACTCATCTTTCGTTCAAGAGTCGTTCAAAAATCCAATCACAGCAAGCCGAGCAAATATTTAATTTAATTTATACAATAGGTAGGTAACGAGATCGGAAAAAAGAGAAAAAATAAAAAAAATATATTTTTCTCTTTTTTAAAAGTCGTTACCTACCTACTAGGTACATTATTTATTTTGTACGGAGATGTTATGTTTTAACGGTTTCTTAACAAAAATTATTTGGCTTTCCAACGAAAAATATATTTTATTTATTTTATCGTTGGAAGCGGGTTTTATTACCTAACTACAGTAGAGGTGTTAAATTTTATTTAATGGAAAGAAAATTAAGATCTTCAGCATGGTAAATGAGCAATGTATCATAATTGGACGCAGCAGTTCGGTTTTTGCCATGGAATAATCGATTTCCCTCGAAAAAAGGCGAAATTAGGCGATAATTGTGATAATTGCCATACGGCATAGATTATGCACTATTTATATAAATTTTAATAAAAAGACAATTAGATATTCATTTATATCAAGAAAAATATTATTATGTGCAATCGATTTGATAAAGATTTGCTTAAAACCTATCCGATAAAGATGAGAATGACTTTTTTTCATAAAATATCATTCGTTATAATCATTTTGTTATTTAACTCAATGGTTATATTTCCGCAATGGATGCAAACCAACGGTCCTTACGGGGGAAAGATATTTTCATTCGCTACAAACGGAAACAATGTATTTGCCGGAACTAACGGGGGTGTGTATCATTCTACAGATAACGGTACCACCTGGAATGCTGTAAATAACGGACTTCCTGTTGCAGCAGGAAATGTTAATGCTCTTGCAATAAACGGCAATAATATTTATGCGGGAATAGGCGGAAGCGGAGTTTATCTTTCAACAAATAACGGGTTGAGCTGGACAGGAATTAATAACGGATTACCTAATACAGTTTATGCATTGGCATTACAGGGCAATAATATATATGCAGGGATATTTGGCAACGGGATTTATCTTTCTACGGATAATGGGACAAGCTGGTCGGATGTAAATAACGGATTAACGAATAAATACGTTAGTTCAATAGCAGTTAAGGGAAAT
>JARLHD010000168.1 GCA_031292435.1 Ignavibacteriaceae bacterium | reverse complement strand
TTGAAGAACAATTCGCAACGCGCTCCTTACATAACCTGCATATGCAAATGCAAAATACCACGCCCCCCATTTCTTTCCCATTACATCCCCTAAGATTACTGCAATATTATTTTCATCAAGAGCAAAATAATCTATAAAGTCTCCTCCTGGAATTCCTTGATAAGGTACATGCCACTGCCTTAAATCAAAACCCCTAAATGTGGCAGGGACTTCGGGAACTACCTTCACCCGCATGCTGTTGGCAGCGCTGTGTAATTCGGAAACTACCTTCTGACGTTCTTTTCTAAGACTCTTTAATATAGCATTAACTTTGGCTATTATAACACGTGGTCCCGCAGTTTTAACCACATAATCTGTTATACCCATATCATATCCTTGCAGTATATCTTTCTCCTCTCCTTTGGAGGTCAGAAAAATAAATGGGATATGCTTTAGTTGTTCATCCGTTATCAGCATTCTCCTGAATTCAAATCCATCTATAAGAGGCATCATTATATCTGAAATTATTATATCCGGTGGGTTCGACTTAATAAGCCTTAGCCCCTCTTCCGCACTGTTTGCCATCTCACATTCAAATCCCGATTTGTTCAGGTTGTATTGAAATAGCCGTGCCATCGAAACATCATCATCCACCAGTATAATTCGTGACACTTCAGCCTGTTGTAATGACTTCTCAAAATTCTTCTTTGCACCGTAAATTTTGTAAATGTCCGATCGCCTTAATAGTGCTTTAACCTTTATTAGAAGATCATTTATATTAAAAGGCTTGGTTATTATATCATCCCCTCCCGCTTCCAATGCTCTGTTTTTATCCTCTTGGCTTGTTTTGGCAGTTACAAATATAAAAGGGACCGCTCGGTAATTTTCATTTTCCCTTACTTTATGACAAAATGAAAACCCGTCCATCTCATCCATTGTAACGTCACATAAAACCAGGTCTACTTTTACTTCTTCAAGTATATCAAACGCTTCCATTGCGCCGGGAGCTTCGTATGTCTTGTAATTATTTGCTTTGAGATGATGACTGATAATTTTCCTTATCGTAATATCATCATCAACAATCAGTATAGATATATTATCGTTGTCCATTTAAATAAAACTTTTAATTGCTTCCTCTCTTGATGAAAATGTCTCAAATACACGGAACATCCTGGTAAGTTGAAACATAGTGTTAACTGCATCCTGAAAACCTATAAGTTTCAGGTCTCCGCCTAATCCCGTTATTCTTTTTAATGATACTACAAGAGCACCAAGAAATGTTGAATCTATAAATTCGCAGTCTGATAGGTCAACTACTATTTTTCTCCACCCTAATTCAATATCCTTTAGAAGCACCTGCTTAAATTCCTCTGCCTCTTTTAATGTTGCCCTTGATATATTAACAATCTCAACTAAAACAACCCCGTGTTTCTCCTGATAAAAATCCATTTTGTTTCCTTTATTCTTCTGTTCTGTGTTCGATATTATATTTTTCCATAAGCCTGTATATAGTAGCCCTGCCAAGCTGCAGCTTCCTTGCCGCTTCAACTATATTGCCGCTTGTAATTTTTAACGCATGCCTGATAGATTCCTCCTTTAATTTTTCGAAAGGTATTACTGTATCATCGCTGAACAATGAACCGTTATATTCATAATTCCCTTTACCATCTGCATTCCTTATATGAGGCGGCAGATCATCAACATCTATCACATCACTTTCGGTAATGATTATACTCCTCTCAATCGTATTCTCCATTTCCCTTATGTTGCCCGGCCAGGCATATTCATAAATTAACTTGTAGGCTTTCTTGGTAAATCCCTTTACTTCCTTTCCAAGTTTTTTAGTCATTATACCAAGAAAATGGTTAGCCACAACAAGTATGTCACCCCTCCTCTGGCGTAGCGGAGGAATAAAAATTGGGAATGAGTTCAGCCTGTAATAAAGATCTTCCCTGAATTCCTTATCAACAACCGCCTGCTTCAGATCCCTGTTTGTAGCAGAGATTATCCTTACATCTGTTTTTATCGTCTCAATCCCTCCTACTCTTTCAAATGTTCTTTCCTGTATAACCCGCAGAAGCTTTGCCTGCAGTAGCATTTCAAGATCCCCCACTTCATCAAGGAATATTGTTCCTTCATTCGCTATTTCAAACTTGCCTAACTTTCTTTGATGTGCCCCTGTGAAGGAACCTTTCTCATGTCCGAATAATTCGCTCTCAAGCAGCTCTCGCGGTATCGAGGCACAGTTTACTACGACAAATGGTTTGTCTTTCCGTCTTCCGTTATAATGTACCGCCCGCGCTATAAGTTCTTTACCCGTACCGCTTTCGCCGTAAATTAAAACGGTGATTTCATTATTCAGGACTTTTGAAACTAGTTTGAATACATCCTGCATCTTTCCATCGGCGGATACGATATTATCAAAACTATACTCCTTCTTTACGTTCTCCCTAAGATTTTCAACTTCCTTTGTCAGATCATATGCTTTTATCGCATTCCTGATTGAAAGCTCTAACTGCGACCAGTCCACCGGTTTAGAAAAATAATAATAGGCTCCAAGTTTCAGGGTCTCAACTGCTATCTGTATATTGCCCTGTGCACTTAACATGATAACCGGGATATTTTCGTCTATCTGCTTTACTCTCTTTAGAGTCTCAATTCCATCAAGACCGGGAAGCATTATATCAAGCAAAATTAAATCCGGTCTTTCCGTTAACCTCCTTAGCATGGCTTCGCCATTATCAAAGACTTCAACATCATATTTCCATTTATCTTTTACCCAATATGTTATTAGCTTGGAAATAGCTTGTTCATCATCTACGATAAAAATTAATTTTCCCACTCTAATTCCTTTATATTATTTATATATGATTTTTAGGTAATTTAACAGAGAATGTAGTCCCCTTGTCAACTTCACTTTGTATACTTATAAATCCTTTGTGAAGATCAATTATCTGTTTTACAAAAACTAATCCAAGCCCCGTACCCGGTATCTCGGTTCCGGGTCTGTTTACCCTGTAAAATTTCTGGAAGATGTTAGGAACATCCGTTTCAGGAATACCGATTCCTGTGTCACTTATTATTATTTCAACTTCACGGAATAAATTCTTTACTATAACCTTAACTCTTCCCTTAGCATTTGTAAATTTTATCGCGTTATTCAGTAACCTTCCTATCATTTGAGAAATTCTTTCCTTATCTGCCTCAATTAGTATTTCTCCTTCAGGAATTTCTCTCGATAATATTATATTTTTTACCTGGGCGGAATTAATATAAGCATCAATCACTTCATTCATCAGCAAATTGATATCAAATTTCACAATCGTAATCTCTATCTTACCCCCTTCTAACTTGGAAATATCAAGTATGTCATTTATTAACCGGGCAAGTCGTTTCCCTTCATTTAAGATTGTATAATTAAATTCTGCCTTCATAGCTTCCGGCATCTCAGGATCAGAATCAATCGTTTCAGAAAATCCGATTATAGATGCAAGCGGTGTCCTTAATTCGTGCGATATATTTGAAACAAAATCACTCTTCATTTTATTCAACTCTTCTAAAAGAGATTTACGCTGGCTTGTCCTTTGCCTCTCAAGTGAAAGTATTCGGTTCGCCTCCATCAATTTCATCTTAAGGTTTTCAATCTCTTCCTTTAAATCCTTTATGTGTTCTATATTCTTCCCTATTATCACTATTTCAGTCATCTTTCCATCACTGAATATTGGTTTCGCCTTAAGTCTGAATAATATTTCACTCCCGCGAAAAGAGTATATCGCAGCTTCAAATGTTCTTTCCGGTGCTCCCTCAATTATCTCATTAAATGCTTTTATCGTTTCTGCCTTATACTTTATTACAATTAAATCAAGAATATGTGTATTTAATATGTCCTTTTCTTTGAAATCCAGCGACACCAAACCATTAGCATTAACTTTAACTATCAATCCTGCTTTATTGAGAACAAGAATAAGATCTTCTTCCATCTCAAAAATTAATTCAAGTTTCCTCTGAAGTATTTCCAGGTCTATTCCTTCTTTACTTAAATTTTCAATCATATAAATTCTATATGTATCAAAGTGATGCACAATTGTATTTGTTCAAAATATAACGTTTTAGTTACTAAATCAATTAAAATCCCATCAGGTATTCCCTTATTTTGAGACACTTTACTAACTACCTTCCCCTTTTTTATGCTGTATTTTAATTTATGGTAGGAATTCCCTCAAGTTTCTGCCTCATCTCCCCCTAAGCTTCACTAAATTAAAGGATTGTATCTGTTCCTTTCAATTCATTTAAGAAATCTCAATTCTTAATATTATGCCCCTGAAGAGATTCATAATATTTCCGGATAAGCTCTTCATAATCTTTCTTGTATCCTTCCTGAACAGCTTTGTTTAGTTCATCCTTAATCTTATTCTTCCCTTTTTCAGATGATAAATTAAGCTCTGCAGGCGATTCTCCCGCTATCGTCGTTCCCGATTTCGATTCTCTCTCCTTCTCGTAATCCCTTTCATTTATAGAACGCTGTGCATCAAGAAGTCTCGACAATATCCGCTCCTGCTTCTGCACTAAATCCTGATCAAGCTTTTCAGAATTCATATCTGTTACGATTTCCTGCATCTGCTTACTCACATTATCAAGATTCGATGGCAGTCTCTTGGATTCCCCCGACATCTTCGCCTCCTGGTTCAATTGGTCAAGAGATTTACGTATTAACTCCTGCTGCTGCCCTAACCTCTGAAGTTCTCCCTGTTGCTGCGATGACATCTTTCCCTGCCCATTCATCATCTGCTGCAGCTGTTGCGTCATATTATTTAATCCCATCTGCTGTCCCGACATCTGCTGCAATTGCTGCATCAACGACATCATCCCCCCTCCTTGACCTCCTCCTTGCATCATAGATTCCATCGATCCTTTCATCAAATTGGCTGCTTCATTTAACGACCCCATCGCATTCCCCTCCATCATAGACGCCATCCGCCCGTTCTTCTTCTCCAATCCGTCCAT
>JARLHD010000167.1 GCA_031292435.1 Ignavibacteriaceae bacterium | reverse complement strand
TTGGCATTACAGGGCAATAATATATATGCAGGGATATTTGGCAACGGGATTTATCTTTCTACGGATAATGGGACAAGCTGGTCGGATGTAAATAACGGATTAACGAATAAATACGTTAGTTCAATAGCAGTTAAGGGAAATAATATCTTTGTAGGGGCGGGTCTGGGGAATGGAGAATCAGGAGTATTTCTTTCAGGAAACAACGGGGCAAACTGGACTAAGATAAATAACGGTTTAACTGATACTCTAGTATCAGCAATTACGGTAAGTGATGATAATGTTTTTGCAGGAACAGCCAGTGGTACTTTCATATCTACCGATAATGGAAGTGACTGGTCGTTAGTAAAGAACGGGCTGCCTGTTAATACTTATGTGAGGTCGCTTAATGGAAGTCAAGACAGAATATATGCAGGTACAGATAAAGACGGAATTTATTTTTCAACCGATGATGGATTAAGCTGGGCTTCCTTAAATAATGGATTACCAGTTTCAAATATTCTTACAGTTGCTAATAACGGAAATAATTTACTTGCCGGTACTAACGGAGATGGAGTGTATCAGTCAACGGATAATGGTGCCAGCTGGGTTGAATCAAGCAGTGGAATTATAAATACTTCTATTAATTCTATGTTATTAAGCGGCAATAATATTTTCAGCGCTGCAGGAAATGAAGGGATCTATCTTTCATCCAATGATGGGACAAGCTGGTCCCATCTAAAAAACGGAATGCCCGACACTTACATTTATACACTTGCTTCAGGTGCAAATAATATATTTGCGGGGACAAGCAGCTCAGGGATTATTGTTTCTACGAATAATGGCTTGGGATGGACAACTGCCAACACCGGTTTAAGTTCCCCTAACTCCGAAAATTTTATTTCATTAACTCCATTTGGTGATAATCTATTGGCGGGGACTTATGAAGGACGTGTTTACATTACAGATAATAATAAAATAAGCTGGAACTGCATTGGAGATTTTGGCGCCGCACGGTCAATAAATGCTATGGCGATTAGCGGAAGCTACATATTTGCCGCCATAGGACAAGGTAATGGAAGCGGCGGTGTATGGCGTACTTCCGATTATGGAACTAACTGGATTCAGATGAATTCAGGGTTATTTGCCTTAAATGATGTTTATGATATTGCCGTTTGCGGAAATAATATAATTGCCCGTGTTACCGGTGACGGTGCAGGCGAATCAGGTATTTTTATTTCTTCCGATAATTGCAACAGCTGGAAACAGATTAAATATAACGGTGTTTCATTAACCGGGGAAAGTCCTTTATCAGTAAGCGGTAATGAGATATTTTTTGGGACTTCATATTATTCAACTGATAACGGTGTTACGTGGAATACTATTTCAGTTGATGGTATGTCCGGTCTTACGGTTAATGCGATGGTATTTAACAGCGATAAGGTTTTTGCCGGAACCAACGGGCAAGGTGTCTGGACACGGTTACAGTCAGATGTTTTACCGGTTGAATTATCCGCTTTTACTGTTTCAGTTAAGACGAACAGTATTGTGATTAACTGGAAAACTGCCACTGAATTAAACAATTTTGGCTTTGAGGTTGAAAGAGCAGATTATAATAATAATTCTGCTGCGACTGATTGGGAATCTTTAGCATTTATTAAAGGCGCAGGCAGCAGTAATTCCACAAAAGAATATGACTACAGTGATATAAAAACAAATGGGAACGGGAAATTTTTATACAGGTTGAAACAGATTGATAACAACGGTAAAGTAAAATATTCCAATGTAATAGAAATCAGCGTTCACTTTGGTCCACAGACTTATTCATTGGAGAATAATTTTCCCAACCCGTTTAATCCTAGTACGGTGATTAAATATTCACTGCCATTTGACAGCAATGTTAAGCTTACAATATATAATACACTCGGAATGACTGTTAAGGAATTATTTACTGAAGTTCAGCCAGCGGGGACGCACGAGTATAATTTTAATGCAAACGGATTATCGAGCGGAGTATATCTTTATACGATACAGGCTTCTTCAACAAGCGGCACACAGAAATTCCAAAGTACCAAAAAGATGATACTTATGAAATAGGGATTATGTTGTTGCTCCTGAATAATTTTATTTCAATATTTAAAATGATGATATGAAATTAAATATTTAAGGAGGTCCAAATGAGTGACGAAACAAATCTTTCTGCTCATCATCATCACGAAAGGGGGAAGAATAACGGAAATATTGCAGGGGGTATATACGGCCTGGCTTTCATAGGGGCTCTTATCTATTTTATCTCACATGCAGCTACATTCTGGTTAGGAGTATTAGGCGTTATAAAGGCACTATTATGGCCTGCATTTTTAATTTATTACGTACTTGAGTTCCTGAAAATGTAACTATGAAAAAGTAATAGTTCAGGAACTACATGTTTATCCAGTAAGTGAATTTTAAGGCAAAGATATTATCGGGATGAATATCTGCCAGGCCTGAAAATGATTTCATAATCTGGAAGTCACCTATAGACTCATAATCAGAGCGGGTTTGCGTCCATACAAGATAAAGAACAGATCCGGGGAGATATTCCCAGCGAAGAACTGCATTCCCTCTTAAAGATCTAATATTGAAATCGGGGTTATCGAAATTAAATGAGGAAGCCGGTCCTATGCCATCGGGATCGACAGTAAAGGTATTATCAGATTTATTGTAAGTGATATCTTTGAAAACATTAAAATCATATGACTTTGGTTTAGCAAGTTCTTTGATGTTTGTATATTTTCCTGAAGAAATTAAGGGCTGAACATAAAGTTGTAGAGTTAAATTTGGAGTAAATGTCCAGTTCAACCTTATCCCTGCACCGAATGTTCTTTGGTCTAATTCTCCAAAAACATATCTGCTGCCAAAGGTATTTACGGCATAATTATCTGCAAATGTTCCTACATAAAATGATTTTTGAAATTCCCTGCTAATAAAAGGGGCAATGCTTAAAGAAACATTAGAAGCCGGGCGATATTCGACGCTAAGATCGGACTCAAGATATTTATCATAATCTGCCTGGTATGAATTACCTCCAATGCTGTACACAACGTCTTTTCTATCATCACTGTTTAAATAAATATTTGCCTGCCAGCCCGGCGGATTTAATGTAAGAGGACCACCGCGGGTTCTTGTATTATTAACCATCCAAGGATTGTAAGCAAAATCAAAATTAACTGAATAGTAATTAAGGAACTGATAGGTTCCGAACTGATAAACACCATCGTTAGTTTTATTCAGATCGAAATCATAATTACGGAAGAATGCTATGCCTAATTCGATGTAGCGGTAATAATCTGTGGGTTTTATCCAATCATATCCTCCACCAATGTGCATATTGATAACGTCGGCACGGGATAAAAAGCCAAGGTCGTTGCAATCAAACCCAGGAGTAATAAATCCAAATGCTGAATTAAAGAATGACTGACCCTGCTGTTTAACAAGATAAAATCTTCCTACCATTCCGGTTAGGGATGTTTTATTACTATCAACATGAGTATTTTTGGCATCAGGGCGCTGGAAATAATGCTGGGAGTTTTCCTGCAGGTTAATTAATCTTTGAGTTGAACCCTGAATATAAGACATGCTGGTTGAGCCAGTCAATACCCAGGT
>JARLHD010000166.1 GCA_031292435.1 Ignavibacteriaceae bacterium | reverse complement strand
GCCAGTAAATATTTATACATGAATTTTCCTAAAGCTTTTCAACTTTTGTTTTAATGATCAGATTATGTTTAATTATTTCTTTCAGATGCGGAAGAACGGCATCAACTTTTGCCTCTTCATCAGTAAACATAAGAATGAGGGGAACTTCATCAACACTGCCTAATGACCTTGGCAGGTTAAGATGGTGTTTGATACCAAATCCGGCAAAGACCTGAAGGATACTTGCGCCCTGAATTCCATTATGCATAAGGTAATGCATAATATATTCATAAGTCTGCTGATCTTTATACCGGTCACCTTCATCAAGAAATATTTTAATTTCAACCATAATTGTTCCTATAAGTTTATTACAAATTAATGTACATACAATCTAAAAAATTACTTAAGCTTTTTCTTACCTATGCTTTCAACCACAAGATAAAGTGAGGGAAAAACCAATAGAGTTAAAAATAAAGCGGAACACAATCCGCCAACGATAACGGTAGCAAACGGGCGCTGGACATCAGAACCTATACCTGTTGCACGAGCTGCGGGGATTAGTCCAAGTAAAGCGAGCACCATAGTCATCATATTGGGCCGGAGCTGAATAACTGCAGCTTTTATGACCGCATCTTTTGTCTTCATTCCAAAATCCTGGATGAGAGTATTAGTCCGGGATACATACAAAACGCCGGCCATGATAGAAATTCCGAAGAGGGAAATGAAACCCACTCCTGCGGAAACGTTAAAGGCATAATTGCGGAGCATGAGGGCGATAATACCGCCGATGAGAGCCAGGGGGATGCCCGACATTGCTACTAAGACATGCCTAATTTTTCTATACATTGAAAAGAGGACAAGAAAAATTATAGCAATAGTAACCGGGATAACTACAGCAAGTCTTTGTTCAGCCCGTGAGAGGTTTTCAAATTGTCCGCCCCAATCCATTGTATAACCCCTTGGAAGATGGATTTTTTTATCAACAGAATCCTGAGCTTCTTTTACGAACCCTCCCTGGTCTCTTCCCTGAATATTTGTACGGACGGAAATCTGTCTTTTATCATTTTCCCTTTGGATGATAGTGGGACCATCTAAAAGACTGATAGATGCGAGTTCCCTGAGGGGGATTCTTCCACCTGAGGCTGAATTGACCTGGAGATCTTTAACGGCTTCGATGGATGATCTATACTCAGGGGTATAGCGCACAACAATATCAAAACGCCTGCTACCTTCATATAAATGACTAACGGTTCTGCCTCCAATAGCCGCTTCAATCATCCTTTGAATATCGCTGACATTAACGCCAAAACGAGCGCAGGCATTTCTGTTTATATCAACAGAAAGCTGAGCCTGATCGGCTTCCTGTTCGATACCATATTCACTCGCGCCCTGGACTTTTTTAATTACAGTTAAAACAGAATCAGCTTCTTTACGCATAAATTTCAGATCATCTCCACTAATCAATACTGCAAGATCAGCAACGCTGCCCGTAACAGCTTCGGTAACATTATCAAGTATCGGCTGGGAAAATGAAAACAGAGCACCAGGCACAGTAATTTCCAGATCATCTTTTATTTTTTTAAGAAGTTCATCTTTAGACTCATCTTTTATCCATGAGGAATATTCTTTTAATCCAACAAGTATTTCCAAACGATTAGGGCCATAGGGATCTGTTCCATCATCATTTCTTCCCAACTGAGTAATTACAAGATTGACGGGTTTATTTTTAGAAATAACATTCCTGATCAAGGGCATATATTTATTGGCTTCATCCAACGAAATACCTACTGGTAAAAAGCATCTGATGTTGATGGATCCTTCATCGAGATTGGGCAGGAACTCTGTGCCGATATTTTTATAACCAACCAATACAACAACTACCACAAGTGTAATTGCAGCTAATACTGTAGCGACAGAATAATTTTTTAATTTAGATATAGCTTTTTCATAATAAACGGCTATCCATCCGTAAACAGGATTATGCCATTCCAGTTTACCGGGATTGGCAGATTCAAAATATTTCCTGTAGATGATGGTCATAAAAACCGGAATAGCGGTAAGAGCCAAGATCATAGAGCCACCTATTGCATAGGCAAGAGTAAATGCCATTGGGGAGAAAAGTTTACCTTCAACTCTTTGAAAAGAAAAGATAGGAAGGTAGGCCATGATAATAATTGTAATTGAAAATAAAATTTCACGCCCCACTTCCTGCGCGGAGGTAAGAGTGAACCTAATAATACCCAACTCCTTTTCTTCTGCGGTAGCATCCCGGTACCGGCGCATAATATTTTCAACCATTACCACTGCGCCTTCCACAATTATACCAAAATCTATAGCGCCAAGGGATAACAGGTTTTCAGGGATGCCTGTAAGCCTCATCATTGTAAAAGCGAAGAGCATAGAAATCGGAATTGTGGTTGCTACAACAAGAGCAGATCGTACGCTACCTATAAAGAAAATAAGGACAATAATAACAATTGAAAATCCTTCAAAGAGAGTTCTGCCTACGGTACTTACGGTATTTGTTACAAGTACACTTCTATCATAAGTTATCCGGAGATGAACACCTGCAGGAAGATCGGTTTCATTTATTTCATTAACCCGTTCCTTTAAAGCATCGACTACATCAGAAGGATTTTCGCCTCTCCGCATTGCAATTAGGCCCTGGATGCTGGAGTTTACATCAAAACTTGCAGTATCATTTGTTTTAATTGTATAGCCAAGAATACCTGAAGGAGGGAGGGGAAACTCCTCCACGCTAGCCAAATCTTTAATTAATACCGGGACGCCTTTCAGAGAAGTGACAACAATATTTCCGATATCCTCCTTAGTTTTAATTGCGCCAATGCCGCGCACCACGAATCCTTGTCCTCCTCTCTTTATAATATTCCCACCGGTGTTAACATTATTAGAAGTAACGGCATCAATTACATTTTGAATTGTAAGATTATACCGAAGTAATTTATCAGGAGAAGTAATTACATGATATTGTTTTACAAGCCCGCCGAAATTTACGACATCCGCTACTCCGGGGACCTGCAGGAGCCTGGGAATGATAACCCAATCCTGCAAGGTTCTTAATTCCATCGGGTTATGATCAACTGATGATTCTATAACATAGCGGAATATTTCACCCACGGGTCCGGTTAAAGGACCAAGGGAGGGATTTACGCCATCAGGAAGAACGGCATCATTTAGTTTTTCAAGAACGCGCTGCCGGGCAAAGTAATCATCGACACCATCTTCAAAAGTAAGTTCAATAACAGAGAGTCCGAAAATGGTTTTTGATCTCTTATCAATTACGCGTGGAACGGCATTTAAGGCACGTTCGATTGGAAGAGTGATCTGTTGTTCGACCTCTTCGGCAGCACGTCCCGGGAAAAGAGTTATTACAGTAACCTGAGTATCACCGACATCGGGGTAAGCTTCTTTTTTTAAAGTAATCCAGGACCAAATACCGATACCAATACTTACAATAACAAAGCCAATGGTAATAAGTCTTTGGCTTAAAGCGAAATTCAAAAGTTTGCTGATCATATAATTTTAATATTTTTTATAAGTAATATGTTTGTTAATGTCTCAGAAAATAAAATCAAACAAATAACCAAACTGAAAGAGAAATTGAGGGTTAGGAAAATTACCCTTCCCAAATCCCAGACCAGTCTGCATCAAAAAGCCGGCATAATAGACATCGTAAGCGGCGCCGATATAATTTTGTCTATAATGCCGG
>JARLHD010000165.1 GCA_031292435.1 Ignavibacteriaceae bacterium | reverse complement strand
GGAACTGGACTCGGTTTGAACTTATGCCGGGAAATGATCAACAAACAGGGAGGTAGAATTTGGGTGGAATCGGAAGTTGGCAAAGGATCAACATTTTATTTCACCCTCCCCGCCCCTGTTGAAGAAGTAACCTATCCGTCACTATAAAAACATTATATAGTCAAAGTCGCACCTATCTTTCCATCTTTCCCCTTTCTTATTGATATTTCCTTTCCTTTGTTCTATTTTTCCTTTTTTATTTGAATCTAGTATGCAGACACAAACACCCCTGATGTCACAATATAATAAGATCAAGCAAGCCTATCCGGATACTATCCTACTGTTCAGGATGGGAGATTTCTTCGAGACTTTCGAAGAAGATGCTAAGATCGCTGCTAAAGTCCTCGGCATTACTCTTACTAAAAGAGGCAACGGAACAACAGGGGATACTCCTCTCGCCGGATTTCCGCACCATGCCCTCGATACTTATCTCCCTAAACTCGTTCGCGCAGGCTATCGCGTCGCTGTTTGTGAACAAACTGAAAACCCTAAGTTCGCCAAAGGCATCGTCAAAAGAGAAGTCATCGAAGTCGTTACCCCCGGTGTCGCTTTCTCCGATAAGCTCCTTGATCATAAGAAAAATAACTACCTCATGGGGATGTGTATTGCCGATTCAGTTACAGGCATCTCCTTCTGCGATATCTCTACCGGCGAATTCTATACTTACGAAATCCCCTCCGCCCAGCTTCAGCAGCAGATTGAAACTATAAACCCCGCGGAAATTCTCATTCAGAAAAAGGATAAGGAATATCTTACCCCCCTTATCTCTAAACTCGATCACTCAATTAAAATTACTAAGCTTGACGACTGGATCTACAATTACGAATATGCCAAAGAACTCCTCATTATGCAGTTCAAAACTGTAAACCTCAAAGGCTTCGGCATCGATTCTCTCATTACCGGCATTATGTCATGCGGCGCTGTTCTCAATTATCTCCAGGAAACTCAAAAAGCAAACCTCTCCCACCTTCAGAATGTCTCGGTCTATAACCCCTCCGAGTATATGAATCTCGATCATTCAACTAAAAGAAATCTCGAGATTACTTTTTCTATGCACGAAGGTCAAAGGGAAGGTTCCTTAATCTCTATCCTGGATAAAACTGAAACAGCCATGGGAGGCAGACTCCTGAAAAAATGGCTCTCCGCTCCGCTTATTAAACTCGAACCCATACTTAAACGTCAGCAGTCCGTCGAAGAGCTTGTTATAAATAGCGGCATAAGACGTAAAGTTATCGATGAGCTTAAGGAGATAGGAGATCTCGAAAGACTAATTTCCAAAGTCTGTACCGGGCGCGCTAATCCCCGCGAAATTGTCAATATCAAAACCTCTCTTCAAAAGATTCCAGCTATTAAAGAGCTCCTGGCTTCTTCAAATGGCAATACATTAATCCAGCTTAGCCGAAGTCTACTACTGCTTGAAAAGTTAGTTGACAGGATCGGCAATGCTATTATTGATTCTCCTCCCCTTAGCCTTGCCGAAGGGGGAGTCATAAAGAATGGCTTCAGCCCCGAACTGGATGAGCTTCGCGATATCTCTATTCACGGCAAAGATTGGATCGCCAACCTCCAGAAATCCGAAAGGGAAAAAACCGGCATCTCCTCCCTGAAGGTTAATTTCAACAAGGTGTTCGGCTACTATATCGAAATCAGCAATGCTAACAAGGATAAGATCCCCCTTGATTATATCAGGAAACAAACCCTCGTCAACCACGAAAGGTTTATTACCCCCGAACTCAAAGCTTATGAAGATAAAATCCTCAACGCTGAGGAAAAAATATACGATCTCGAATCACAGCTCTTTAATGAACTAAGACTCACTGTCGCCGATGAAGCTGAATCAATTCAAACTAACGCTCGGCTGATTGCAATGCTCGACTGTTTCGTCTCCCTCGCCGAATGCGCCATCCAGTACAATTATGTTAAGCCTGAACTCAACGATGATGAGGAAATAGAAATTATCGATGGTCGCCATCCTGTCGTAGAACGTATTCTCCCTCCCGGAGATAAATATACTCCCAATAACTGCAAACTAAATAACAGCAAAGATCAGATAATTATTCTTACTGGTCCTAATATGGCAGGTAAATCAGTTTATCTCAGGCAGGTTGGACTTATCGTGCTCCTTGCTCAGATAGGTTCATTCGTTCCCGCTAAATCTGCCTGCATTGGAATTGTAGATAGAATTTTTACTCGTGTAGGAGCAAGTGATAATATTACAGCAGGGGAGTCCACTTTCCTTGTCGAAATGCAGGAAGCAGCCAATATTATTAACAATGCAACCTCTAAAAGTCTCATTCTCCTTGATGAAATAGGTCGGGGAACCAGTACTTTTGACGGCATTTCCATTGCCTGGTCTATAACCGAATATCTCCATGAAAACCCCACTATTGCAGCTAAAACGTTGTTTGCAACCCACTATCATGAATTAAATGAGATGGCTGAGCTGTTTCCCCGTATCAAAAACTACAAAGTTGAAGTTCGGGAGTATGATGATAAAGTCATTTTCCTCCATAAAGTGAGCTCCGGAAGGGCGGATCATAGCTACGGAATCCAGGTGGCACAGATGGCAGGGCTTCCTCTATTTATTACAAATCGCGCGAAGGAAGTTTTGCTAAATCTTGAAAGCAAAGAACTTACGCCATATGAGGTAAAGAAAGAAAAGCTCCAGAAACTTAAAAATGACTTCACTAACCAGATTAGTCTCTTCGAAATTAAAGACGATAAACTTCGTAATGAAATCAATGAAATTGAGATAAATAACCTCACTCCTATTGAGGCTCTCAATAAGTTAAGCGATCTCAAGAAAAGGATCAAAGATAATGACTAAAAAGTGCCTTTCTGTCTTTTTAATATTCTTCTTGTCCTTTGTGGCATGCTCCTGCGTTAAAAACTATACTCATGAACAAAAGTTATACATCGCTGCAATTGAAAAAGAAAGAAAAGAAAAGGACATTTCATTTAAGAATGATGACGATTCCCCCTTTAATCATAAATCCAAAATTCACTTCGAACCTCTCAAATATTACGATGTCGATCCCTCATTCGTTTTTCATTCTAAATTATACCAGTATCCGGTAAAAGATACAATCAAAGTCTTTGGTACAAAAGGAGAGGAAAGAAAAGCTGTCAGATTCGGATACGTTACATTTAATTATGATAAAAAAGCTTATAGGATAAATGTATATAAAGGTTCAACAAAAACAGGACAGGAGTATTATAGTATTTGGTTTACAGATAAAACCTCACATGATGAGACTTATGGAGTAGGTCGCTATCTCGATTTTGATCTTAGTCCTGATCCCGGTTTCTTATATACAATAGATTTTAATCTTGCATATAACCCTTATTGCTCTTATAGCCCGGAATATTCCTGTGCCATTCCCCTAAAAGAAGATCACATAGACCTTGCCATCAAAGTTGGCGAGAAACGCTTCCACTAAATAAAAGCAATCTCCCCCCTCTATTATATAAAATTGAAAACGGTAAATGATGCCCGGGTCAGAAGGACTTGTACATTTACCGTTTCCAATAACTCCAATCTATTTATAAATATATTAAATCTCAATCCTTTTCCTACTACCCGGTATTTGCGCAGCAGGAAAGAATGCCTAACTTGCTTTACTGTCCGTCTGCATAATACCAAACACATTCCCTTCTGGATCTTTGCAGTAAGCCATATATCCTACCCCGGGTACTGCTGTCTTTGGTTTTACAATACTCCCTCCCTCTTTTTTAATTCTAGTAATATACTCATCAACCGAATCTACATCTATTGTGTTTACTATATGTGGAAGATCTTTATTCGGTTTCATAATACCCCCGTCTATCCCTGGTTCAGTTTTGTCCCCAGTAGTAGCTAGCCAGTATGGCTCTGGTCCATCCCATTTATTAATCTTCCAGTCAAATACGTGTGAATAAAACTTACTGGCACGTTCCGGATCTTTTGCAGCGATTTCAAAATGCACTACGCGTGGCATAATATTCCTCCATTGTTGTTAATATAAGTGTCTGAATGTTGCTGGAAAAGATAAGTTTTGAAAGGTTATAAAATCAAGATTCTATTTCTGGTAGTTGTTTTGGATCAATGGTGATATAACAAAATAAGGGAGACACAAATATTAATAATAATACCTCTGCCTCCCTTATATAAATGAATTCTAATGAACCGTCGCTTTCTCTAAAAGCTTCTTTCTTGTGTATGCGATCAATCCGCCTGCATCTATTATATCCTGTCTTGCCTTTGGAAGAGGCTCTATCGCAAATTTCTTTCCGCTTGTTAGATTAATGATTTCTGTCACTTTTATCTCCAGTTCATCATTTTCCTTTGCTTCAATAATGGGACATATAATTGTCCTCAAACCAAGATTACATGAGTTCTGCAGAAAGATTCTCGCGTAGTTCTTTGCTACTATAATTAATTCCCATCCCTTTAACGTGGAGGCCGCTTGCTCTCTTGAAGATCCGCATCCGAAATTATTATCTGCCACTATTACAGAATTAGCTGGGATTTGTTTGCTGATCAGCTTTGTGTTAAACTCCTTGTAATCAATAAATGCATACTGCGGAGTCTCGGTTGGCAGAACTGTTGCCATAAATCTTCCCGGATAAATAGCATCCGTGGAAATATCATCGCCTAATTTTAATACAACTTTTGTTTTCATTTTAATTAACTCCTTTTCTTGGATCAGAAATTATCCCTGTTATAGCACTCGCCGCAGCAACTGCAGGGGAGCAAAGATAAACATCAGCGTTCGGGTTACCCTGCCTTCCCTTGAAATTCCTGTTTGTTGTTGATAACGAAACTTCTTTATCTCCCAATGCACCCTGGTGGACCCCAAGACAACATCCGCAACCTGGATTCATTATCGTTGCTCCCGCATTGATCAGGTCCAGCAGGTATCCCTTTGCCATCGCTTCTTTATATATTTTCCATGAGGCAGGGAAGATAAGCATCCTTGTATCCTGCGCAACTTTCCTTCCTTTTAATATCGTAGCGGCTATTTCAATATCATCAATTCTTCCGTTAGTACACGAACCGATAACAATCTGGTTTACTTTAACTTCCCCGATTTTATCAACAGATTTAACATTGTCCACCGTATGTGGACATGCAATCTGTGGTGCAAGTTTGCTTGCATCAATTTCAATTACCTGTTCGTACTTTGCATCCCCATCCGGCACTATCATATCTAATTTGTCTTTAACTCCTGCTTCTTCTCTTAAATATCTTTCTGTTTCTGAATCAGGTGGAACAATTCCTGATGTCGCACCCGCTTCAACTGACATATTGCAAAGTGTTAATCTTCCCGATGTTGACATCTTCCTGATCGTATCTCCGTGGAATTCAATTACCTTAAAGTTTGCTCCCTGTGCTGAAAGTTTCCCTATCAGATGAAGTATTATATCTTTTGGAGAAACAAGTTTCGGAAGTTCTCCGTTAACAACAACTTTAATTGTCCCTGGTACCTCAACATTCAGAACAGTTCCAAGTGTCCATACGCTTGCCATTTCTGTTGCGCCGATTCCAAATGAAAAAGCTCCAAGCGCTCCGTGAGATGTCGTATGACTGTCTGTTCCCACTACTATATTACCGGGACGTATATATCCGTTTTCCGGCAATATCTGGTGGCAGATTCCTCCTTCATCTCCGCGTATATCATGAAACTTTTCAATTCCCTGTGCAGCAACAAATTCACGTATTTTTTTCTGGTTAGTTGCAGTCTTTGCACTTTCAGCCGGTACCCGGTGGTCAAATATGATTGCTATCTTTGAAGGGTCCCAGACATTTGGTTTAAGTCCTGTACCTTTATATACATCTAAAAACTGGTTGATAACTAATGCACCATTCTCATGCGACATGGCAACATCTACTGCAGGTTCTACCACATCCCCGACCTTTACAGATGCTTGTCCGGTTGCCTTAGCTAAGATTTTCTCAACAATAGTCTTTCCCATAAATTCATTTCTCCTGTCTGTTAAATAATTTAAACAATCCCTCTCCAATTTTCCTGAATCTAAATAACCCACCCCCTTTCCGGTTCTCCTTCATCTAAATAATCCCCTTTTCTTTATATGTTTTAATGTCTTCATCCGAATAACCAAACTGCTTTAGCAAATCCTCCGTATTCTGACCCAATGTAGGAGGCGGTGTTTCAACTTCCGCTGTAGTCTTGTCAAATTTAGCTGTCAGATTAAACAATGAAATATCTCCGATTCCCGGTGTATTTATTTTCTTTAACGTCCCCCTGTGCTTCACCTGTTCTTGGCTTAATGCCGATTCAAGTGAAAGTATTTCCCCCGATGGAATTCCTTTCTCATTTAATGCCTTAGTCCAGCAGGAAGTATCTTTGGTCTTTAGCTTTTCTTCAATGATTGGGGTAAGCTCTTTCCGGTTTTTCTTTCTTGTGTCCCTCTCCTTAAAGCGGGGGTCTTCTTTCAATTCCGGAACACCTATAATATCACACAGGTCATGCCATTGTTCCTGCTTGTTCGCTGCAATATTAATATATCCGTCCTTTGTAACAAATGTTCCTGATGGCGCAGCTGTAAAATTGTCATTTCCCATAAGCACCGGCTGCTGTCCTCCGATTAATAGATTCGCAGCCACCCAGCCCATGTATGGCATGATCGAGTCTAACATCGCAATATCAATGAATTGTCCCTTTCCCGTTTTTTCTCTGAAATATAAAGCACCCATAATTGCGAATGCTGCATTTACTCCCCCCACAGTATCGCAGACAGGAAACCCTGCACGTAACGGATTCAAAGTCTCATCCCCATTAATAGCCATTACTCCGCTCAGCCCTTGTATTATCTGATCATACGCGGGTTTAAATGCATCAGGTCCCGTCTGCCCGAATCCCGATATCGCGCAGTAAATGATCTTTGGATTAATCTTGCTTAATTCCTCATAAGAAAATCCTAAACGTGCCATTACTCCTGGACGGAAATTCTCAACTACTACATCCGATTCCTTAACCATCCTTCGGAAGATTTCTTTCCCTTCCTCAAATTTCATATTAAGTGTAAGCGATTTCTTATTTGCATTCTGTGCAAGGAAACTCGTGCCCATAAGTTTTTTATTGTACTCATTTACAATACCAAGCTTTCTTGCAAGATCACCTTCGACAGGGTTCTCAATCTTTATAACTTCCGCCCCGCACAATGCCAGATGCAGTGTAGCAAAAGGACCCGCTAAAACATTTGTTAAATCTAAAACTCTGATTCCCTCTAACAATTTCATAGTAATGCCATTTCAGTTATGTAATATTTCTGGAATTTTCCCTGTCTTATATATTACCCCCGGAAGTTCTCTCTTAAAATATTCCGCCGCTTCTTTAGCTATACCAATAAGTTTATCGATCTTAATATCATTCCTAAGATTCATATTTTGAAACATATGCACCAGGTCTTCCGTTGATACATTTCCCGCTGCAATAGCTGTAAAAGGACAACCACCTAAACCTGCAAACGATGATTCAAAAGTTCTTACTCCAACCCTGTATGCAGCATAAGCATTTGCTAATCCAAGACCATATGTGTTATGAAGATGACAAACACAGTCAGCATTGGGATCTAATTTAAAGATTGCTGTAAATAATCTCTCGATCTGATCCGGTATCGCATGCCCCGCTGTATCGGCAAGATTTATATTCTTAAATCCGTTATCTAAGAACTTGGAAACTAGTGATAAAACTTTCTCCTCTGATATCTTTCCTTCAAACCCGCATCCGAATGCAGACTGAACAGATACCTGAACTTCCTTTCCGGATGCCAAGGCACTCTTTGCCATATCAATTATTCGTGTAGTCGCCTCAGCTGTTGTCATCCCTGTGTTTTTCTGTGAATGGGTTTCACTTGCCGAAACTCCCATGCAGAACATTTCAACTCCGCATGCCATCCCTCGCTCTAATCCTTTCTCATTTAATACTAATCCTGATAAGGTTACTTTTTGCAGCTTATTCTCTTTCAGGGAAAAATAATTGAACAGTTCATCAGTATCAGCCATCTGTGGCATTCTCTTTGGATTTACAAATGATCCGACCTGGATTATATCAACTCCTGTCTCTCCTAATTTCTTTATCCATTTTATTTTCTGTTCGGTAAGTACAACTGATTCCTCTGCCTGGAGCCCATCCCGCATTCCTACTTCATGTATAATTATATCTTTCATAAGTTATATACTATAGTTTACTTGCTATCGCTTCTGCCATCTCAAATGTTTTATT
>JARLHD010000164.1 GCA_031292435.1 Ignavibacteriaceae bacterium | reverse complement strand
GAAATCAATATATATTTTTTCCTGTCGTTTCTTAACTGTACGAATTATTGTAGTAGTATCTGGAAGACGTACGTTAACGGTGTGGGCAATTAATTCTGCGAACAATTTTACACTTTCATATTCATATCGTGCAGCAAGGGGGATATAAATATGCAAACCAGTAGCTCCTGAAGTTTTGCAATAACATTCAGTATTTAATTCATTAACCACTTCTCTAACAACCAAAGCTGCCTTTACGACTTCCTTAAAATCAATATCGCCCGGGTCCAGATCAATTACAGCCCAATCCGGTTTTTCAGGTGTCTGAGTTTTAGAATTCCAAGGATTTATTTCAATACATCCCAAATTTATCATATATAATAATGCAGCTTTGTCATTACAAATCAGATAATCAATATTTCCATTATTAGAATCGGAATATATCTCAGTTGTTTTTAACCAGGAAGGAATTTTATCTTTATCCACATCTTTGTGGTAGAAATTTTTTCCATTTATTCCGTTAGGAAAACGGTTCATTGATTGCGGGCGGTCTTTTAAATAAGGCAGGATAAATTCAGAAACTTCATTATAATAATGTACCAGATCTCCCTTGGTAAAGCCTTCACCAGGGAAAAAAACTTTATCCTGATTTGTAAGATGCAAGGTGATTTTACCGACTTTCATATCGAAATCATTTCTGACAGCTTCCGATGTATTTTTATGGTTCTCAGAGGTAATTATTATATCCCCCGGGTTTTTATCAATTCTTAAACCTAAGTATACGGGATGACGTAAATATCCTTCATCAGTCCTTTCCGAATATTTTACCTGACATACATGTTTTGGTTTGAGCCATTGAATTTTTCCATTAAGCCGGATTATTTCATTTAGAGGGGAGGTATTAATAAAGGAATGTTTAAATAGAGAATACAATTCCTTTAAAGATTTTTCATTAAACCCAGTTCCGCAATTTCCAATATATTTTAATTCCGTACCATGGTATTGAGCAAGCAATACAGCACCGAAATAACTTCTAGCTCCTTTGGGTTCAGTGATTCCAATAATGAGGGCTTCTTCCTGCCGGGTAAATTTGATTTTAAGCCATTCGCTGCTACGTTTACCTGAGCGATATGGGCTAAGAGAATCTTTGCCCATTATTCCTTCAAGATGTAATTTCTTAGCCTTTTCAAAAAAAGCAACTCCTTTTTCGACAATGTGATCAGAATAAATAACATTGTTGAGCTTATGTTTTTCAAGAAGCATTTTAGTTAATTCTTTTCTATCTAATAATTTAAGATTACGGGTATCCTTACCATCCAGATTCAGGATATCAAACACATAATATTTAGGAATTCCCACTCCTGATTTCTTATAATTTTGAAGTAAATGAAAATCGGAATGACCTTTTTCATCCTCGATTACTATTTCCCCGTCAAGGACAGTAATATGATTAATAAGTTTTAACTCATCAGCTATCGGTTTAAATATTTTATTGAATGAAATTTGATTACGGCTAAACAGGTTGACAGACTTTTGATTTATAACTGCAATCGTTCTATATCCATCATATTTAATTTCAAACACCCAGTTTTTATCATTAAAGGGCTGTGGTTTTGAATCAGCAAGCATAGGTTCTATAAATTTAACAACTGCATTTTTACCAGCTGCAGATTCTCTTAATGATTTCGTTTCCAGTTCTTCAATGGTAGTATGTGAAATTACTGATTTATCATTCCGGAGGACATCGTCATTACCCGAGAATTTATCATTCTTTTTAATAAGCAGCCAAGCATTTTCCTGCCTGTCTTTTATATTTACAAGGGAATATTCTCCCTTAAGTTTTTTCCCCTGAAGAATAAACCTGATATGCCCTTTTTTCAGGCCGGCATTTAGTATAATTTCGGCGTCCTTTTTATTTTCCGTATCAGGAACAATATAGGTCCCCTTATCCCAAACTATCACTTGTCCTGCCCCATAATTACCTTTAGGGATAGTTCCTTCAAAATCTTTATATGTAAAGGGATGATCTTCCACCATCATAGCCAGCCGTTTATCATCCGGATTTATGGATGGACCCTTTGGAACCGCCCAACTTTTCAAAACACCATTTATCTCCAAACGAAAATCATAATGAAGGCGGGTTGCATCATGTTTCTGAACTACAAAAATCAGTTTGTTCATTGATTTTGTAGATTTGCCTTTCGGTTCTGAGGTCGAATTGAAATTTCGTTTTCGATTATATTTTATTAAAGTCATGAATAAAAGATAAAAATTCAGAAAAGGAATGGAAATGTGAACTATCACTAAGAGGGGTAAAAGTAGTGGACTTGTTTTTTTACTGACCAATAAATAGGTTATGTTCTGTTAATAGTTGTCTTTCGACAGATTGTGTATTATGCTAAATAAGGGATTGTGCTTACTTCCAAAAGAGGAGTTGTTGATCTCACCCATTCATACTGAGATTCCCGAATAGAAAAGGCTATTACAATTAAAGTATGCCGAACAGCAAATGAATTGGCTGGATCTGCAAGATCTATTAAGTATAAAAGAGAAATTAAATGAAATACTTTAAACCCCTTTTTAACCCTGAATATTGGGACTGTGAATGTGAGGATAATTACATACATAGACAACCAAGAAATTATTGTCCTAAATGTGGATCAATAGAAGGGGACCATCCTGGATCCTGGGTACATGAGATTGAAATAATGTATGATTCGGCTAAGGATTCCGCTCTTGTACTAAGTAGAAAAATTTTATATCAAATACAAATGAAGGGAATCCCAGGTAAATAAATTTCTTTTTATTTCATCCAGGATATTAAGAACATCAAAATTGCGAACGTAAAACTCAAAATTAGCACAACACCTGTTATTTTTTTTAGTCTATTTTTAGCTAAACATTTCCTGGCATATTCTTCAGTTGACTCATAATCTTTTCGATAGTCACCTAATTTAATGTTCCATTTATAATAATTGTGATTGATCGTAGATATTTTTGCCTCATTTTGATTTATAGTATTTAATTGTGTCATTTGACCTTACAATGTTAAAAAAGAATGGAAATAAAAATCACTTCTATAATAGTAATCATCAAATCAATTCCAAAAAAGGTATTATTTAGTCAAGAATCCAAAGAATTGAGGATAAATGAGAAGTAGTGATATGCTAAATATCAATCGTAAGTTTTTATTCACGTTAATGTGTTGTTAAACAAGTATT
>JARLHD010000163.1 GCA_031292435.1 Ignavibacteriaceae bacterium | reverse complement strand
TTATTTCCTTCTGTTTCCAACTTATCCGCCAAAGTCATAATCAAAATTAACACTGGCTTTATCGTTGAAATTATATTTTGGATCACGGAAAGACACATCCTCCCATTCCGGTTCCCATGAAATCGGGCATTCGGTCCTGAGTTTTTCAATTCTGTCGCTCAACTCAGTCATGACGATATGCAACCCGTTCACATCCTCAAACATTCGTTGTTTTTTTTCAGTCGACAAACCGTCAATTTTACTGAGGACATCATTGATTTTCCCCCGCCATTGCGTAAGTTCTATATCGACTTTCCTACAATAGTCTTTGATTTCCATGATATTCACCTTGTTAAAATTATATATGGCATCCTTGGCAGGTATTTGCTATTTCAAGCATCCTACCATTGAGAAACCATTATATAATTAACTCCTTAAATGCTTGAGAAACAATACATAGTGTCTCCTCTCCTCATAAGTGAGAAGATCCTCTATGGTTATCTGTAAAATAATTCCTATTAAAAAATATGCTCTGAATGGGGGCGTATTTATTTAAGTCATACATTGAAGGACAATTACATATGAGTGGTTCAATCCATCAAATAGGCACGCTCAAATATTATTATTACCGGTATTACTTTGACATGCAGTAATAATAATAATTTCAAGAATCAGGCATGAGGTGCTTATTATAGTTGTAAAAGGCCACCATTCCGGAGCAAATCCGGCCAGTGTAAAATGAAAGAGTAAACGCTGATGTTGTACACGCTCTTTGAGCTTTTTGGCCAATGGAATCTACGGCTCTCAATTGAACAGAAGGTTTATGAATGATCGCAGAAACTTGATTGTCGTTTACTAAAACGTACCATAAAACCCTCCCTGTACCTCTTGTCTTTTCTTGGTCATCTCATTTTCCGATATTCTGGAAAAATGGCGATTATTTACCGCAAATATGGAGAAAACTGGACATATAATTCATGAGATTTTCAGAAAAAATCGCTCAAATGGCCGGATGAATTAATCATTTATAACAAACAAAACATGGTTCTAAATTTGCAAGAAACCTTTGCCTTGTCGATTGTTGACGAATGAAGGGAGGTTGGGAATTTTTATTGATTTTAAATCGAGGAAAAACCTAAGGGTAAATTGAGTGTCTATTGAAAATATTCTGATTTTGAAGGTTACGGCGTCAGCAGTGGAGAATAATTACTGACAGCGCCATAGCTTCTATCCTTCCTTATATTATCGTTGGGGGAAAAAACAATATCAGCAGTTTATCCGGAGGACGCCATGCAATCCATAACAAATTGGGATCCCAGGAAGAAGGTCGGTAATGATATTATTGATAATAAACACAAGGAACTATTTGATCTTATAAAAGATTTTAAAAATGCTGTTTGGGCCGGGGAATCAATGAGTATTAAGGAAATCCTGCTGGGTGTTTTGCTTGACTATTCATTCCAACATTTTGAAACCGAAGAGGAATATCTCAAAGAAAGTGCCGATTACACGAAGCACTGCCTCGAACACTATATATTAATAAAGAAACTTAACACCTTCATTATCGATTTCAGAAAAAATAGGACTGATGAAAAGATTGTTACTTCATATTTCTTTGAAAACTGGTTAAAAAGTCATATTGAGCGCTACAATCATCCGTATTTTCCCATAGAAACAGAAGATATGGGTTTGATCAATAAATACAGAAAAATTGACAAGTTTAATCCCGATTCAAGTGATAGACGTCGTTACAAAAGAATATCTTGCAAAGAGGTTGTCAATGAGACAATCAAAACTGATTGTTATAATGCCACCCATTTGAGAAACGGAAAGGCAACCATTATCAACATGAGTTACGGCGGGCTCTTGCTTAATTGTGCCTCACATCACGATATCAATGATTTGTTGATCATCAATTTCAAAATAGGAAGCAATTTTAGTATGACAGAAAAGGTAAGAGTAAAAAAGGCGGATAACGAAATGCATGGTGTTGAATTTATAGCGCCATCAGAATCGACCATAGATTTTATCACATCACTCTACGGATCTGTCCACTAATAAGAACCCTGAATGTAATATCGGATGTGTAAAGGAGAGCATTTTTCAGAACCCTGAGAGGGTAGTGATTCAAGATGCAAAAAACCGACAAATGCTGCTCACAATTTTATATGGCATCCCAAAGATATTTGAAAATAATCTCGCTTGTATTTTTTTATTAATACCACCAAACTTAAAATCGGAATGGAAATTATTCCCGCAAGAGGGGCAAGCCATAAGCATACCTCAGATGTTTTCAGGAAATATTCGCTGTTTGCTTTACTGATGAGTACCTGAAGTTGCCATAGCAGATTGAAAGGTTCCCCACAATTAAGGATCGATATAGATACCAAATCAACCATCACTCATCATGCGCAAATATTATTATTACGGGTAATACAGTTGAAAGCCGTAATAATAATATTTGCGACCACCTGATTTGACATGCAAAATCCCTTGTCATCTCAGCTAAATGCCATCACTCTACTCAGCAGAGTGGAAAGTACATAACAGGCGGTGATACCAAGTTGAGCATGAGTATGCCGATCGTGTAACCAGCAAAGCCGGTTAAGGAAACTGTCAACATCCAGATTAAGCATAACATCCAGCGCTCTTCATAATGCTATTTTTATTGATTTATTTTTCTTTTTCTTCTTTTGGGCCGTATGTCCTTATCGAGGTAATACCTTTCCAGTCGTAATAACTGTTTAACATCTGGCCCCCCTCATCCTCTGTAATTCTGAGAAAGCTTTCACCGAGAAAAATCACAGCACAATCAAATCGCTTGCCCTCATTAATTTGCAATGATACTCCTCTTCTCAGTTTCCGTGACAAAGTGCCATGCACCGGCATTGAAGCATACTCAAAAATCTTTTCCCATGTATCTTTCATTATAATTCACTCCCTCTAATCCTTTCAGGAAAGTTTGAATGTGGCAGTTTCCTATCAGTAAGGCTAAGCAAGTCTTGGACCAGAGAGCGAATAAATTTTATTCCAAGGATATGTTAGCTGAATAACAGCCAAATCGGAGACACAAATAGCGTACTTCAAAATCTAAAACGACAAGTATGGCTCTGTAAACCCTACAAAAAGGTAAGCTAGGGGACGTAATTGTTGTAAGCATACTGGAGTGTTAATAAACCAGCCCGAAAAGCAGCGAGATTGGGCAAGATCGTATTATCACCTTCTTGCCCCTACAGCACATTACCCTGACCGGCAATCAGCAGATCACCACAAGATTCCTGCACATCCAAAAATTCCTCTGTATTTTTATTTAAAAAGGTCTTACTCGGTATATCCCTCATTAAAACCAACATATGAGGTAATAAATGTGGAATGAACCGAGTAAAGAACGTCTTGACCGAATTCCCCGCCTTTATGGAACAGAAACTACCAGACTGGCATACAAGATCATTCATTTGCACTTTTTCATCGGCGGTTGCGATTGGTATGTAGCCGAATACGATGGCGAGGACCTTTTCTTTGGTTTTGTTAATTTGAATGACGAGCAAAACTCAGAGTGGGGCTATTTCAGCCTTGATGAGCTAAAAGCCATTTCTGTCCGCGGCCTTGAAATTGACTGTGAGCTGGAAGAATTTTGGGAGCCGAAACCAGCGTTAGCAATACCAGGAATAAAGCAGAGGTAAAATTACCTTGAAACCAGAATGCAAATTGATTGGGGAGAACGGCAATGTGTTTAACCTTATAGGAATTGTCAGGACGACATTGAAAAATAATGGTCTTTATATTGAGCTGGAACAGTTTGACGCCGATTTAAAGGAGTTGCAGGATGGTGGGGGCCGGTACAACGATGTGCTCATGCTTTTTATACAGTATGCGATGTAGCTTAGGAGTATATTTTGCGTTTTATACTTTAAGAAAGTTACATGTTTTGAGCAACATAACCAAAATTATGGCCTGGAGTAAAACATAAATATAAGCAAAATGTTAAACAGTCAGCACATACCAAATCAGCATAATCCAGCTCATAAAAGGGAAAAATATGAAAAAGCCAGGGCCTGTTGCACCGATGTCAAATAGGGCTATTGATCGAAACGTTAAAGAGATTGCCGTCTTTTTACGTACGATTGGATGCAGCCTTGGACGAAAGAAACAGATAAAATATGAAGTCACCTGTGGCAGAGAAAATACTGGGTTGGCTGTGGCCTTTTGGCAAGAAATTGGTGAAAATAAGATCCTCAACCACGTAATGGCGGTAATGAGCTACCCGGCCCCCTTCAGCGATCAGAGGTATCATAAAAAAATTAGTGGTTGTGAAAAAGATACAATACCCTGCGTATTGGTTGAATTTTCGAATAAAAAAGAAAAGGCCTTTCTCTATGAATTCATTAGTCGTGCAATCTTCTTTTTCCGGTCATCAAAGGTCTTGAGGCAATGGCACTGCTGTAACTGCGGCGAAGTAGGGTATGAAGTATTTTTGAATGATGGATCTATTGGAACCTTTGACGCTGAATGCCG
>JARLHD010000162.1 GCA_031292435.1 Ignavibacteriaceae bacterium | reverse complement strand
CTGCGTATTAATACGCAATTTTAAACCAAAACGTAGTATTAATACGCATTTTAAGTTAAATCCTTTATTTTTAGCTCAAATTCATTAAGATGGCACCCTTCCCCCAAAACCTATAACTCTCCTTCATGGAAATTATTTCAGAATCCTCCCCTTAAGGTCTTTTTATTACTAAATAACACGCATTATTTGTCAGTATCGGATTTTTCTTTCAACCGGGTCTTTGATACAGCACCCATTATTCCCAAACCGATTATGATGATTATACCAATGATAATCCAAATCGGAGGAGCACCTAGTTTGTTAGCTGCCCAGGCTAATCCTCCCATTACGATGACAATTCCTATTAAATAAATGGCAAAATTAGACATCAATGTTTTCCTTTCATGTTATTTAGGTCTTTTTATTCTCTTTTACACTCGCGGTGTTTATCTGGTAAACTAATTTTCTGATAGTATCGAACTGCAAATAAGGATAATTTTCCCGTATTGCTTCAATAGCTGCTCCTGTGCTGACTTTATTTGCCCTTAATTGTTTGAATTTCTTTCTGATCTTAAAATCTCTTACAGATTTATCGTCAATTAGTCCGTGCAGCTTTAACAACTCATAAACATCATCGCTGATCAACTCCGACAGGGGATTATCAATCTTAATCTTCATTTCGTCCATAGTGGCACTCCATTTCAATTCCTGTAATAAGGTATAAAGAGAATTAAAATAATTCAATCGGGCAAAAGGATGAAAAAGGTACTACATCTTTGGGGTGAGCATTTTGCAATGAATAAATGGGACCATAAATATCGGCTCTGTTATAAACAATTTATTTTAGTTTATAATTCCATCTTTGATATTAAATTCAAATTATTTGTATATACCTCCCGCAACCCTACAAATATTACATATATCAAAGAAGCTTTTACTCCGATAGAAAAATATCGTAATTGATAATTAGAACGATATATTTCACAGTGCACTCATTATTTAAAATCAATTTATCTTAAGGGATTATTTTAACACTAAAAAAACGTGGTGGCTTTTTAGTAACATCATAGAGGCTAATAAATCTCAGGGTAACAAAACCACTGCTCTCATTCAATTTAAGGACCCGGCTGAATAACTGGCGTAGTATATTTCTACCAATTATAAAAAGTACTACCCTTTGTTTTCAGGAGTATTTTTATGATTCCTTCTGTGTGAAGCTATATCAATCTGAATTTTGTTTACAAGATCTTCTATTCTTTTAATAAATT
>JARLHD010000161.1 GCA_031292435.1 Ignavibacteriaceae bacterium | reverse complement strand
TAGTCAGGTTTAAAAAGCTCTTATTTGTCAACGCAGTGAAGAATCTCTACGTTTTTATAAATAAAGAGATTCATCAGTCGCTTCTCTCCTTCAGAATGACATTCTCAGCTTTAAAGAGATTCATCAGTCGCTTCGCTCCTTCAGAATGACATTCTCAGCTCATCAGTCGCTTCGCTCCTTCAGAATGACATTTCTCAGCTCATCAGTCGCTTCGCTCCTTCAGAATGACATTCTCAGCCTTTATGTTTGTATTACTCCCACATTAAATTTAGGAATTTCAGGATTATTATTTGCCGATTCAAGAGCGGCGGAAACATAATCCCTTGTAAGGGCGGGATCGATTATTTCATCAATCCACAACCTGGCGGCTGCGTAGAGGGGATTACTCTGGGATTCATAAGACTGCATTATCTCATCGAGCAGTTTCTTTTTATCTGCTTCATTGAAATGAGTCCCACGTTTTTCAACCTGTTTTAATTTGATATCGAGGAGGACGCTGGCTGCCTGGGAGCCTCCCATTACAGCGATCTTTGCGC
Organism: Ignavibacteriaceae bacterium; assembly: GCA_031292435.1. Classification (GTDB taxonomy): domain Bacteria; phylum Bacteroidota; class Ignavibacteria; order Ignavibacteriales; family Ignavibacteriaceae; genus Fen-1301. The sequence continues at coordinate 7,654 of JARLHD010000161.1, read as the reverse complement.
CAGGGTAGGCAAAGATAAAACGAGGATCGTACGCTTTGCCGCACATTGCATAATTACCAGCGCCAAAGCTGTTACCTATTATGATTGTTATTTTAGGTACGACAGAATTGGCGACTGCGTTTACCATTTTAGCTCCATCCTTAATGATGCCTCCATGTTCGGCGCGACTGCCAACCATGAATCCTGTTACATCCTGAAGGAAGAGAAGAGGGATCTTTTTCTGGTTACAGTTCATAATAAAGCGGGTTGCTTTATCGGCACTATCTGAATAGATAACTCCTCCGAACTGCATTTCGCCGGTTTCAGTTTTGATTACGCTTCTCTGGTTTGCAATTATTCCCACAGCCCAGCCATCGATCCGAGCGTAACCAGTGATGAGAGTTTTACCATAGCCGGCTTTATATTCATCAAGTTCAGAATCATCGATGATCCTTGCGATGACTTCATACATATCGTATTGTTTGGACGGGTCATCAGGGAGGAGTCCATATATTTCTTTGGCGGGATAGAGAGGGGGTTTACTTTTAGTCCTGCTGAATCCTGCTTTTTCATTAGCTCCTATTTTCTCAACGATATTTCTGATCTGCAGGATACATTCATTATCATCCTTCATAACATAATCAGTAACGCCGGAAACATTAGACTGCACATTAGCGCCTCCGAGAGTTTCATTATCAATTACTTCTCCGATGGCGGCTTTAACGAGATGGGCACCAGCAAGAAACACGGAGCCTTCGCGTTCAACGATTAAAGCTTCATCGCTCATGATAGGGAGGTAAGCACCGCCGGCGACACAAGGACCCATGATAGCGGCAATCTGGATTATGCCCATTGAAGACATAACGGCATTGTTCCTGAATATCCTTCCGAAATGTTCCTTATCTGGGAATATTTCATCCTGCAGGGGGAGGAATACGCCAGCGCTGTCGACGAGATATATTACAGGAAGGCGGTTTTCAATTGCGATCTCCTGAGCGCGGAGATTCTTTTTAGCAGTTATAGGAAACCAGGCGCCAGCTTTTACAGTTGCATCATTGGCGACAATGACGAATTGCCGATCATGGATTTTACCTATACCGAAGACAGTTCCTGAAGAAGGGGCGCCTCCATATTCCTCATACATGCCGAAGGCAGCGAGAGTATTAAGTTCAAGGAAATCTTTTGGATTATCGACAAGTTTATTTATTCTTTCACGGGCGGTTAGTTTTCCTTTTGCCTTATGCTTTTCAATTGCTTTGGTACCGCCTCCGAATTTAACTATGTCCTTTTCGTTCTTAAGTTTTCTTAATAATTCTTTATAGTGATCTTCCCGTTTGAGATAGCTTTCATTTTCAGTTATGGGCTTACCAATTTTTTTCATTGAGGTTCCTTTAGGAGATCACGTGCAATAACCATTCTTTGGACTTCGGAGGTTCCTTCACCGATGGTGAGGAGTTTAACATCGCGATAGAATTTCTCAACGGGGAAGTCCTTAATAAATCCATAGCCGCCGAATATCTGGACAGCTTCATTGGCGGCTTTCTCGGCAATTTCACTTGCAAACAATTTAGCTTCAGCAGCTTCTTTGGTATTGGGGATACCGTTATCCTTCATATAAGCTGCTTTGAAATTAAGGAGGCGGGCTGCTTCAATATTTGTTTTCATTTCGGCAAGCTTAAACTGGATAGCCTGGAAGCTGGAGATATATGTCCCAAACTGTTTTCTTTCATTTGAATATTTAAGAGCTGCATCGAGGCAACCCTGCGCGAGACCGATACTTAGGGCTGCTATAGAAATCCTTCCTCCTTCAAGAACCTTCATAGCCTGGATGAATCCTTCGCCTTCTATGCCGAGGAGATTTTCTGCGGGGACTTTACAGTTATCGAAAGTAAGCTGGGTAGTATCGCTGGCACGCATACCAAGCTTGTTTTCTTTTTTGCCTACGATGAATCCCTCGAAATCCTTCTCAAGGATGAAAGCGGAAATTCCTTTTTTTCCTTTATCCTTGTTAGTAATGGCCATTACAACAACAGTTTTGCCCACGGTGCCATGGGTGCAGAACATTTTACTGCCATTAAGAATATAGATGCCATCTTTTTTAGCGGCAGTTGTTTTTAATCCAGAGGCATCGCTGCCGGAATAAGATTCAGTTAGACCCCATGCTGCAATTTTATTACCTGAGGTAAGATCAGGGAGATACTTTTTCTTTTGAGATTCATTTCCGAATTTATTTATGTGATTGGTACCGAGACCATTATGGGCAGCGACAGAGAGAGCGATAGAGGGATCGACCCTTGCCAGTTCCTCTATGATGATTGAAAAGTCGATATAGCTTAAGCCCGAACCTCCATATTCTTCAGGGACGAGGATACCGAGGAAGCCGAGTTCCCCGAGCTGCTTCATAATCTTCATAGGGAATTCCTGAGACTCATCAAACTGCATGACGATAGGTCTGATAGATTTTTCAGCAAAATCCCTGACAGTATTTTTAATAATTAATTGGTTTTCAGATAAATCAGGAGAAAAAGAATTGAGTCCAACTTCCATTGAGATTCCTTATTTAAAATAAGAGTTATAATAAATTAAAGATAGAATGATAAGAACTTTTTAGAATTGTTTTCTGAAATTTTCGAGTATCTCATCTGCGATGTGATAAGGGGACAAATTACCAAGGACTACCTTTCCGAGGGAAGAGTTCAATGAATTTTCACGATCATTGTTCCATAGCTCGGTTCTAAGTTTATCCTCGACAATTTCTTTAATACGGAGGCGAGTCCTAAGCTCGCGTTTTTTGTTAAGGCTGCCAGTTCCGGTTAAATATTCCCTGTGGCGTTGAATTTCTGCGGCAGTTTCTTCGATGCCGGTATTTTCGGAAGCTACCGTCTGAATAATATTAGGCATCCATGAAGAGGCGTCATGATCGCGCATCATGAGGATTGTTTTAATTGCACTGACGGCTTGATTAGAGCCAGGGCGGTCACTTTTATTAAGTACAAAGAAATCAGCAATTTCCATTAGTCCAGCTTTCATAGCCTGGACAGCATCGCCAGATTCAGGAACGAGGACAACTATAGTAGTATCGGCAGCCTGAGCGATATCGAGTTCAGACTGACCTACTCCGACAGTTTCGAGGATAATGAAATCATACCCGGCGGCATCGATAATATCTGCGGCGTCTATTGCTTTTTTACTAAGACCACCGAGGGAACCGCGGGTAGCCATGCTCCTGATATAGACACCTACATCCTGACCAATTTCAGACATACGGACACGATCGCCAAGGAGGGCGCCGCCAGTATAAGGGCTGGTGGGATCGACGGCGATGATGCCAACGGTTTTCCCCTGTTTTCTATAGAATTTTGTAAGCTGATTGGTGAGAGTACTTTTACCGGCTCCGGGAGGACCGGTAATACCGATGCGGAAAGCGCGTCCAATATCAGAATAGATTTGTTTAAGGAGTTGGGCAGAACCGGAATTACTATTTTCAACTATAGTAATTCCTCTTGCGACAGCTCTTTTATCTTTATTTAATATTCTGCCGGCTAATTCCGAATTCATTTTTCGTGCTTAGGTTCCATTCTTTCTTTAAAGAAATTTACAGTATTCTTAAGACCCTCTTCAAGTTTAGTAGTGGGGCGCCAGTTAAACTTAGCGAATATTTTATCAGAGGTTATTACACTTCTCATCTGTTCACCGGGAGCAGGTGGTCCATGTTTTTCAATTAAGCCCTTGCCGGCAATATTATTTATGATATTGAACAATTGATTTACATCAGTTTCAATTCCTGTCCCTATATTAAAGATATCGCTATCGGGATCATTGATAGTAGTTAAAGCAGCTTTAACGACATCGCCGACGTAGACATAATCTCTTGTCTGCAAACCGTTCCCGTTTATTACAGGCTGAATGCCCCTGAGTAATTTAGTTGAGAAGATGGCAACGACCCCAGCTTCGCCGAACGGATTTTGACGCGGGCCATATATGTTGGCATATCTTAATATTGTATAATTGAGATTATACTGAGTATGGTAGAAGAAGAGATATTTTTCAACAGCGAGTTTGGAGATGCCATAGGGGGAAAGGGGAGCAGTAGGATGATGTTCATCTGCGGGGAAATAATTCTGCTCACCATAAACTGCGCCGCCTGTAGAAGCGAACATGAATTTTTTAACTCCAGTCTTAACGCAATTCTGGAGGAGATTGATAGTTCCAAGAATATTAGTATTGGCATCAAAAGCCGGATCAGCGACAGAGCGGCGGACATCCATCTGTGCGGCATGGTGGTTAACCACATCAAACTTTTCCTTTTCGAAAAGAGAGGAGAGGCTTTTATCGCCTATATCAGCTTTGATAAATACAGCTTTGGGGTTGATATTTACTTCAAAACCAGTTGAAAGGTTATCGAGAATAAATACCTTATGACCTTCTGCGATAAAGGCATCGGCAACCTGGGAAGCGATAAATCCGGCACCGCCGGTAACTAATATTTTCAAATTTCAATCCTTATATAAATTAAAGTGATTAATATATTCCATTACATTGTCAGGGACAAGAAAATTTATAGGCTTATTATTCCTAACCCTATCCCTGATATCTGTGGCGCTAATTTCAATAGTTGGTGTTTCAATTAATTCAGAGGCAAAGTAGAACTTATCTTTTTCTAAAGGCTCACTGATAACTTTTCTTTTAAGCACTACAAGTTTGATCAATTTAAGTATATCTTCAGGGGCCTTCCAATTGCGGAAATCGAGGAGGTTATCATACCCGATGATCAGTTCGATATCTTTATAGTTGTTTTTGAGAAACCTTAGAGTATCGATAGTGAAGGAGACTCCTTCTTTTTTAATTTCATAATCGGAATAGTCGAAATAAGGGATCCCTTTGATTGCGATTTTAAGCATTTCAATTCTATGTTCAGGCGGAGAGCTTATCCTATCAGTTTTATGCGGTGCAATGAAGCTGGGGATAAAGATTATCTTATCCAGGTTTCTTATCTCTTTGACGGCGACAGCAGTAATAAGGTGACCATAGTGGATGGGGTCGAATGTTCCGCCAAAGATGCCGACTTTCATTTAAGGAGATCCTTATATTCAATAAACAAGTGAGTAAATTTTTCGTGCATATTCTGACTGCAATAGCTGAGACTTTCTTTTTTTGACAGCTCCTTATAGAGAGTTTTGAAATCTTCGATATTACGGATAACGAGGAAGTTATCTACAACATGGAGGAAGTGTTCGTGTTTGGAAGTGTAGAGAAGGAGGTCGTTATAGTTTAGATTATCCCAATTGATCTCATCAAATAATTCATGATTATACGTATTGAAGCCAAGGAAAGTTATGCCATCGGCGGCAGTTTTACCGATGACCACAGCTTCATCATTTATTGATAACAGATTGAATGCCTGCTCAATATCATTTGCAGTTAAGCAGATTGAATTTGAGAATATTAATAAGTTGTTAGTATGATTTGCGAAATACTTATCAGCAAGATTCTTAAGAATCCTGGATTTATCTGAAGTATCGCCGAAGAATAAATTTATTCCTTCTCCTACAAACTTAGGGGAAAGGAAATCCCGGTCATTTTCATCGAACACGAATACTGAATCAATTTTCCCTTCGAAGGCTTCGAATATTTCCTTATAGTTTTCAGTCATTGCAGAATACAATAGGGCAGAATGCTGAGCTTCAAAGTTCTGAAAAAGAGGGACCTTATCCGGGTTAAAAACAGGATGGAGAGGAAACAAGAATATACAAGAATTAAGTTTATTCATTTGGTACCGGTTAATAAGTCCTGAATGTAGGTTCTATAGCGAAGGACATCATTTTCATAGAAGAGTCGATTATACCCGGAAGTATTACGGAGCTGCATTTTCCTGAAAGCGAGGGTAGTAGCAGCCTGAATATAGAGTTTACGAATCTTTTCATCGATCCAGCCGAAATTATTTCTTTTTGAAGAATTAAGGATTGGGAGATGGTTCATAGGAATAAGTCCATTTTTCGCTTCTTCGAGGAGTTCATTATAAATAATTCTTTTATCATTACTTACCGATATAGAAAATACCACAATAAAAATTAAAATAGTAATAAACATGAAGAGGAAACCCAAAGGTTCAGTCTTTTCAAAAGTGACCATAAGATTCCAGGAAAAATGAATTAAGATAGCGGAGGCTAAACCAAGGAAAGGGAAAGTAAGCTTGTAATAGAGATTCTTAAATTTAGCGTAACCAAGGAAAGCGCCAAGGGTTGCAGTAGAAACGCAATGCATTACGGAAGTAAACAAAGTTCTTATTAATACAATCATCAGCCATGTGTTAATGCTTCCGGTATTAGCAATAAAGTAGAGGAAATTTTCAGTCATACCGAACCCGAGTCCAATAGCGCCGCCATATACGATACCATCGGTCATATTATCGAACCTGCGACCGGTGACAGTAAAGAAGAGGAAAATACCTTTGGTGGTTTCCTCGACCAGAGGAGCGATAATAATTGTTTCGATCCGTGTAAGAGATTCCTTATTATGAATGAATATAGAAACAAAAAACGAAAGGATAGAACTGCCAAGGAGAGCAAAGAAAATAGCGCCGAGGGCACCCCAAAGATAATTTCTTAAGATAAGGAGGAACGGTTCGCGATCGTACTGATCGAATCTCCATATCAGGAGGAGATATATAAACATAGGGACAAAAGCAGCGAAGGCAGATGAAACTATCATGAGGATAATTATTGAGTAAATATTAAAACAGTAAATTCAATCATTATTTCTCTCTTATCCATCTTATCAATTCTTTTAATGCAGGTCTTTTTCCAAAGGAAAGGATTCCTATTTTGAAGAGTTTAGCAGAAAACGTTACAGTAAGATAAATTGAAAATAGCATAATTAAGAGGACGATAAGAATTTCGCCAGCCGGGATAGATTCTATTTTCAGTCTTAGCATCATTATAGATGCTGAAGTAAAGGGGATATAGGACAATATTTTTATCATAGGAGAACCCGGATACTGGATTGCGCTTACTGCAAATACAGTTGGAATTATAAGTATAATACTGATATAGCTTGTAAGCTGTTGTGCTTCCTGTTCTGTAGAGACAACAGAACCTATACCCACAAAAATTGATACATAGAAGACATAGCCCAGTATGAAAAATCCAAGCATAGGGAGGATATTATCGAATACTTCCATAGGGACAAGGGCGGTGCGGGCAGTTATCAATCCCAAGAGTCCCCATATTAATATCTGAGTGAACCCAAGTGCACTAAGAGCAAACACTTTACCAGCGAGCAATTCTTTTTTAGAGCAGCTTGACACGAGAATTTCTATAAGTCGGTTTGATTTTTCCTCAAGGAGACTGCGGACGAGCATACCACCTGTAGAGAGAATCATCATCATAAGGAGCATAATAAAAATGAAGGAGGAGAAGAAGAGAGTAAGGAAATCAGCTTTACTTTCTTTACCGTTCTCTTCAATTTTTATGGGATTGACAGATACATATTTAGAAACGGAATTGATGATAGAAGTATCGACCCCGGCGTTTGCCAATTGGATTTGATTCTTAACCTTGTTGAATACGCCTTCAATTTTCCCCATATCATCGAAGCTACCGGAGCCTTTGCTGCGGAAGGTTATGGTAATATTATCAGTGCCGCCATTCAAGATAATGATATAGCCCTGAAGACG
>JARLHD010000160.1 GCA_031292435.1 Ignavibacteriaceae bacterium | reverse complement strand
ATATGTAAATTCATGGATTGTCCATATTTGTGCTAAAAGAGGTTATTTAACTGTTTTAAATTGCACTATTATATTATTAATCACAATAAAATAATAAAATTCAGGTAGTTCTAGTATACATTTCAGATTTTCCCCTATGGCTACACTTCAGTAATAAAATTAAGTTCTGTATGTAAAATAATTAGCAGGTTGATTAATAAATACTCTGTTACTACTGACTCCTTCAACAAGTTATCTGATATTTATGGTGACATTCGCTTAAAAACTATTTGCCTGTTTATTAATCAACTTATTATTCCATCGGACAGCCGGTATGTTTTTCAACTTATTATAATTATCCGTTAAACAATATGGCGCTACTTTACACTCTTTTTTCACTCTTTAAAATAATAGTTATTGGGATGGAATATGATCATTGATGAAACTCCATGGCAGCACCCCTATGATGCTAAAGCTTTTAGTGTTAGGGTTATTCAGAAATGTATGCTCGGAGAATATGATGAGGCTATTCGCATTTGCGATGAAGCTATTAAGCTTAAGCCGAATGATGGATTACCTTATGGTAGACGGGGTAATGTAAAAAATCAAATTTCGGATTTCCGGGGAGCTATACAGGATTGCAATATCGCTATCGAAAAATCTTCAGGTGATGCCTATGCCTGGTTTACTCGCGGAATAGCTAAAAGAGCGTTGGAAGATTTTGGTGGAGCTATGAAAGATTTTCTTAAAGCTGTTGAACTCGATCCAAATATGGTTAAAAGATATTTTAACCGCAACTATGCTAAATATATTTTGGGAGATAAAACCGGAGTATTTAATACTTCCCAAAAAGATTATAGGAGCCGTCTCTTATAGTCAAACCTATTTAAAAATGAACTTTATTCTCTATATTCCATCTTAATTATTAAATTTTATCTCTAGGGAATATATGGAATCGGTTAAAGTTCTCTTAATTACTCTCACTTGCGTTGTTTTATTCGCTAATTATTCTCATCCACGTGATTCAACCCAAACACTCTCTTCTAATTTTGATCTCCTCCTGACGGATGCATTTAATAAAAATATTTTCTCTGGTATCCTTACAGTTGCCAGGGATGGTAAGGTCATCTATTACATGCCTATGGGCTATGCCGATTGGAATACTAAACGTCCCTTTACTAAAAACACTCTTTTCAATATTGGCTCTCTCAATAAGCAGTTTACTGAAGAAATGATACATCAACTCGTCAAAGAAAATAAGCTTGACTATGATGATAAATTAAATAGATATGTTACCTTATATTATCTTGGAATAGGGGATAAGATAACTATAAAGCAGCTTCTGGATATGAGTGCTGGTTTGGGCGATTATTTAATCGACACTAATTTTATAAAAATTAAGGACACAAATTTTTCTCTCGGTGATTTACTTGGAATTATTGAAAATGAACCTCTCCAGTTTGAACCGGGTAAAGGTAACCGCTATTCTAATTCTGGATATGTTGTTCTTGGCGCAGTTATTGAAAAAATTACTGGTAAATCTTATGAGGATAATTTGCGCGAAAGGATTATCGAACCGCTTGGACTTAAAAATATATATTATACTAAATCCGAAAAGGTTAACCAAAAGGATCGCGCCTTTGGTACTTTGATTGATTTTGATGGTAATAAAAAAAGTTTCGATGATATTTCAAATAGCACTCCTGCTGGAGGAATCTATACTACTATAGAAGACTTGCTTAATTTTGCAGAAGCAAAACGATATAGTAAGCTCCCTTCTGGTCAAAATTACGGTCTGGGATCATTTGCAGGAGGAACTCAACTTTGGAATTGCACTATTTCATACAATGAAGAAACTGGTTACTCATATGTGGTCGCAGCCAATGTTGGTAAAATTGCTGATGAACTTTCTAAGCGAATTGGCTCAATTATAGCTGATGGAAATTATCCTCCGCTTCAATTCCCGTTTGACATGACTTTGTATCAGATCATTCTGAAAAAAGGGGAGTCTTATATAAAAGAAAATGGTAAATCGCTTGCCCAACAGGCTGGTCTCCCTTATGATGATCACTTCCTTAATTATTTCGGTTATCAATATCTTAATGCCGGTAAAACAGATATTGCAATAATGCTTTTTAAGATTAATACCGAGCTCTTTCCCAATGTTTCTAATACATTTGATAGTTATGCTGAAGCATTGGCAAAAAAAGGAGATAAACAAAATGCATTACTGAACTATAAAAAAGCCCTTTCTCTGGATCCACAAAATGCCCGGATTCAAAACCGGATCCGGGATTTAGAAATGAAATAATGAAATAGGGATCGGATATAATTAATTTACATTTTATACCTTGCATAAATACTATCGTCATTAGGTATTGCTCCCTGTATCTTTATAATCTCTGACGCAAAATCTGAAGCCAGTCTGTTTATTTTATCCGGTTTCATCTTATTAAGGTACCCCATGCAAAGTATAGCGGAATAAGCATCTCCCGCTCCTGTTGTATCAACAATATTATTTACTTTGGCATTATAAAAATCAAATTCTTTCTCTGTAAAAATCCATGCTCCCTTTCCCCCCATTGTTATCGCAGCAAGCTCAATATCAAATTTTGTTATTATTTCATATGCAGTCTTATTCAAATCAAACTTTCCCGGGATGAACAAATCATGAAGTAGTTTTAATTCTCCATCATTGACTTTCAAAACATCAGTAGCTTGAAGTGAAGTTTCCAGAATGTCCTTGGTATAATAATTTTGCCTGATATTAATATCAAAGAAATATTTCATATTTTTATCGAAAAATGACTGAATTGTCTTCCTTGATTTTTCCATCCTTTGGGCAAGTGAACCGAAATAAAAACAGCTCGAATTTTGAACAATCTTTTCTTTATCTGTTGGTACCTCTATAAAATCATACGCTCTTCCCGAAGGTATCTCCCAATGAGGAATTTTATTTTCATCGAGATTAGCCAGCGCCGCTCCTGTATCATGCTTTTTATCTGTCTGAATATAGGAGATAGGAAGTTCGCTCTTTTCAAGGAATTCAACAATATCTTTCCCATCAGTATCAGCTCCAACCCTGCTTATAAATGTTGCTTTCCCGGTAAGTTTATTAATATGATAGATAAAATTTAATGGAGCCCCGCCTGGCATTTTATATCCGGGGTATATATCAAAAATTATCTCGCCGATTGCTGTAATATTTTTCATATGAATAAAAGTAATTTCTTTCCTTTAATATAATGATTACTCCTATATTAAATAAATTACTTGAACACTCAAATTTGGATTAAAATCTATTCCCTTTCCATTATTATATTTTCTCCTAAAATGCCTTTGTTCATAGATTATTTAATTCCTTATATGGTCACCTACGGACATATCACCTGATTAATTATTTAAATAGCTGATTATTTCTCTTAATTTTTCTTCTCCGCCCTGATCTTTGTAATATGATATCGCATTCCTGAACATCTCTGCACTTTTCTTATTCTCATTTAACAATTTGAACAACTTGCCTAATTCAACTGATGTCTCTGCCTCGTTAAGCTTATTTCCTAATTGTATATTCATCATTAAGCTGGTTTTTAATAGCATCTCCGATTCTTTATAACGTCCATACTCTCTTTCTATTATTCCTTTTACCTTGTAAATATCAGCTACCGATAACCTGTCACCGGATTTGTTACAGACTGTTAAAGCTTTATCTGAAAAAACAATAGCCAACGGTAGATTTTTTAATTTCAGGAATGTTATCGCCTTTCCTAAAAATGATATTCCTAAAAGTTGAAAATAATTAATCCCTAAACATATATCTATACTTCTGTTGAACTCATCTAAAGATAATTCGAAATTACTAGCGGAATAATCCATCATTCCAAGATTATTATATATTTCTGCTTTTCTTTTTTTGTCTCCTGTTTTTTCAAAATACTTTAAAGCTTTGGTGAAATAATCCCGTGATTTCTGATAATCTCCAAATATTCCGTTAATTATTCCAAGATTGATTTCTACCTTCCCGCGGAATTCATTATTTTTTGTCCTGGTAGTAAGGTCAAGACTCTCTTCAAAAAATGACTTCGACTTCCTGAAGTTCCCTATTTCTCCGTATAATGTACCAAGCATATTGGAACACTTTGCCAACCCATTTTCATCATTTAATTTTTGGAATATCTCCTTGCTTGTCCCAAAATATTTCAGGCTTATTGCCCATTTAGTTCTTTTCCTATAAACATCGGCAATCATTAAATTCGCCTCTGCCCGGTATACTAAACCGTCCTTTTCCCCTCTTGAGGCATTTATCAGCATTTCAAATATTTCTAATGAATGGTTTCCATCACCCTCATTTAATTCATATTTACCTACGCTCAATAAAAATTTGAGATAATTCTTATTGCTTAACTTTTCCCTTGCAAATAATATTGTTTGATCGATTTTAGAAACAAATGTGTTCTCCTTTGGAAATTCTGTTTCGATTTGTCTTTTATCTTTTGCAGTAAAACTAAAAAGTGGAACCTCCCGGGTGGTGTCCTCTTTCATTAGACGACCTAATTCCAAAGCTTGCTTTTCAGTAAAATGACTGTTAATCAGCTCTTTAAATATTCTTTCACTATTTCTTTTTACCGAATTCACTTTGTTCTTATTCCATTTAAAACTAGTTCTAACATCCAATAACTTATTACAGCCTACTTAACTTAACATTTATCAAATTGAGTGCCAGAGACGATAACTATATATAAAATAAAGAATTATAGGTAAAAATTAGTTTCGAAATGGTAATTATAAATGGAATATGGGAATAACATTGTCTCATATTAATCCACTCCTATTTATTCTGAATAGAACATAAATGATAACAATAGGAATAATTTATATATAAAATTTTAACACAGAATTATTAGACTTTATATTTCAACTTGGTAATTTAAAGAAAGTGGTAAAATTGAAAACAACACCTGAAGTTGCGCCGCTTGGTACATTGCCTGATGTTGGGATAATAGTAGGACTGATTTTTTGGTTCCCTGCGGAATCATAAATTGTCGAAAGCCCGTTATGGTTTGCTGAGAGTCAGAATAAAATATATCCGACGTTTTATTTTAAGGTCTCCGGAACATACCAATTCTTAAATTATGATGGTTATAATTGTCTTTTGTACATATAAAAACTATCTTTCTATAAATAACTTTGCAGGAAATGATGAAAATATTTTTCACTATAATAATATTATTAAATTCATCATTAATTTTATTTGGTCAGAATGAACAGCATTTGTATGCCCATTCGGATAGTTTGAAAAACTCAATAGGTGAAAATATTATTTCTCCGGTAATTGTTAAACCTGACTTTTTCATTCCTCTTAGTGCCATAAGTAATTTTTCTCTTTCAATTAAACCCGGGAGTATTTCCTTATCTCCTTTTTCTGATGATATTTCAGACTTAAATACTGATTTGTATTTCTCTCAATCAATCATGAAAGAGCAATTCAAGACTTCATTTTTATATACTATGCTCGGAGCTGTGCAAACAGGAGCCCTCGGTTATATGGCATATAAACACATTAAAAAATATGGCCTATTTAAGTAAACATTTTATTTCTGTTTATAAATGAGATACTTTTTTCTACTTATCCTTACTATTTCCAGTTTATCATGGTTGCCAGGCCAGACAATAAAAATTAAAGTTAGAGGACTTAACCAACCCCGGGTTCAGTTATCTTATCTCAGATCTGGAAATTTTGTATTATTAGATTCGATCCTCACAGATAAAAACATGATAAATTATACATACGCAAAGAATTCAGGTCATCCGGGGTTTTATAGAATAAATATCTCAAAAAGCAGTTGGATTGATTTTATTATTGATGACGAGGACATATCTCTTTCTACGGATGTAAAAAATCTAACAGACAGTATGACTGTGATAAGCTCTGAGAGTAATAAACTTTATTATGAATATATTAACCTAAACAAACATTTTAAAATAATAAAAGGAAAACTCCAGGTTATAGTATCTGAATATTCTCAAAAATATTTGCACTTTGTAAACATAACCTCACAAAAGAATAATAAAACATTTATCGCCCGTTACATCAAAACTACTCAACTCCCTATCGAAAATGTCAATTTAACCGATAACCAACAAGTCGCATATCAAAAAATTCATTACCTGGATAATATAAATTTCGATGACGATGATCTATTATACTCGGATGCCTTCACTACATTGTCACTTAGATATATTACACTTTTCAGAAATACTTTGATTGCAGATGATCTTATTGAAAAGGAATTAAAATCCGCTGTAGATAATGTCTTGAATAAAGCGAAAATTAATCTATTGGTTTATCAGGATATTACACAAATTCTTATTGATAAATTCAGACATCTGGGATTTAATTCGGTTATCGACTATATCGTAGATGATTATGTTATAAAGGATGACTTATGCCTCGATGAAAATCTTCCAGGTTCAATTCAGCAGAGAATTGACCAGTCAAAGAGTTTCAAAACTGGTATTAAAGTTCCTGATATAATCCTACCTGACTCAACCGGTCAAATGATTGATTTATATAATATAAATTCAAAAAATACTTTGATCTTATTTTATGCTAGCTGGTGTCCTCATTGCCAGCGCCTTCTCCCCCGGATTAATGAAGTTTATAAAAATCAGAAAGAAATAAAAGTAAAAATATTAGCCGTGTCTTTGGATACAAACAGAACTGAGTGGTTAAACTTTGTCAGGACTAATAATTATAAGTGGATAAATGTTTCAGATCTAAAGGGAGGATATGGAAAAGATGTAAAAGCTTATAAGATCTATGCTACACCATCCATGTTTCTGGTTAATGATAAAAAAGAATTGATCGGTATACCTGCAAATTTTGAGGATCTTATAAAATTATTTTAATTGATAAAATAGGGCTAGTAAGATGAATCAACTCCCACAGGCGTTTTGGAGTTTATCCACGGCAGATTTGTTCAAATTACTTCAGTCTGTTAATGAAGGATTAACCAGTGTCGAAGCTAAAAAACGGCTCGAATTATATGGTGCTAATCTTCTCAAACCTCCAAAGCGGACTGACGTTCTGACGCTGCTTATCTCCCAATTTAAATCTCCGATTATACTTATACTTTTCTTTGCAACAGGATTGTCATTCTTCCTTCATGATTCAATTGATGCAATAATAATCCTTTCGATTGTCATTGTTAGCGGGCTTCTTGGATTCTGGCAGGAAAGGGGAGCTTCAAATGCTATAGAAAAACTACTTTCAATTGTTCAGATTAAAGCCGCGGTACTTCGCGATGGAAAATCTATAGAGATTCCGGTGGAACAAATTGTGCCCGGGGATATCGTCATACTTAATGCAGGAGATATTATTCCAGGCGATGGACTGGTTCAGAATTCAAAAGATCTTTTTGTCGATGAAGCAATGCTAACCGGTGAAACATTTCCGGTTGAAAAAGAATCAGCCATTCTGCCGGAAGATACTCCTTTAGGTCAGCGAACAAATGCACTCTGGATGGGGACTCACGTGGTCAGTGGCAGTGCATCTCAATTGGTAGTGCGTACCGGAACTGCGACCGAGTTTGGTAAAGTGTCTGATCGTCTAAAACTTCGACCTCAGGAAACTGATTTTGAGCGTGGTATTCGTCGGTTTGGATACTTTCTTATGGAAGTTACTCTCATGCTGGTAGTTACTATTTTTGCAGTCAATGTTTATCTCGCCCGTCCTGTCCTAGATTCATTTTTATTTTCACTTGCACTTGCAGTTGGACTGACACCACAGCTTCTTCCGGCAATTATCAGTATAAACCTATCCCATGGTGCCAAAAGGATGGCAGATAAAAAAGTAATTGTTAAACGACTAGCATCTATTGAAAACTTTGGAAGTATGAATATAATTTGCTCTGATAAAACAGGTACATTGACTGAAGGAACTGTTCAATTGAAGTCTGCACTTGATGTTGATGGAAATCCCAGCGATAAAGTCCTTCTTAATTCTTATCTTAATGCTTTCTATCAGACAGGATTTACAAATCCTATCGATGAGGCTATTCTCAGTTACCGCAAGATTGATCTTTCAGGTTATAAGAAACAGGATGAAATTCCTTATGATTTTCTTCGAAAACGGCTGAGCATACTAACTTCGCATGATAATGTAAATTTTATGGTAACCAAAGGCGCACTTGTAAATGTTCTTGTAGTATGCACAACGGCTGAAATTTCAGATGGATCAATTGTCGGAATTGAAACAGTCCAGGACAAAATTCAAAAACACTTTGAAGATTTAAGTGGTAAAGGATTCCGTACTCTCGGAGTTGCATATAAAAATGTGGGAACAGATACACGTATCAGCAAGGACCACGAATCTGAAATGACCTTCTCGGGATTTCTTGTTTTATTTGATCCGCCTAAACCCAACATCATTGAAACAATAACAAATCTGAAGAACCTTGGTGTTTCCCTGAAAGTTATCACGGGAGATAATCATTTGGTTGCTGCAAATGTAAGCCAGCAAATGGGATTGAAGAATACAAAAATATTAACGGGACCAGAACTTATCAATATGAGTGACGAAGCACTAAGAAGCATTGTAGGAAGTGTGGACGTCTTTGCTGAAATCGAACCTAATCAAAAAGAGCGTATTATCATTGCTCTAAAGAAGGCAGGAAATGTTGTAGGATATATGGGTGACGGGATAAATGACGCATCAGCTATTCACGCAGCTGATGTAGGCATATCTGTTGATAGCGCTGTTGATGTTGCTAAAGATGCAGCTGATATTGTCCTCCTTGAAAAAGATCTGGGTGTTTTGGTACAGGGTGTTCGTGAAGGAAGGGCCACATTCGCTAATACTCTAAAGTATGTGTTCATGGCTACGAGCGCTAATTTCGGAAATATGTTCAGTATGGCAGGTGTATCTCTTATAGTTCCATTTCTGCCCCTGCTACCAAAGCAGATCCTTCTAACTAATTTAATGACAGATTTTCCCGAAATGACAATAGCAACCGATAGCGTTGATAAAGAAATGATTGAATATCCCCGCCGGTGGGATATAAAAGCCATCAGAAAGTTTATGATTACCTTTGGAATTGTGAGTTCCGTGTTTGATTACCTCACTTTCGGTTTACTGCTGCTTCTTCTTCATGCCACTGAAGTTCAGTTCAGAACCGGATGGTTCTTGGAATCAGTTGTTTCTGCTTCGTTGATCGTGCTTGTTATCCGGAGCCGTAAACCTTCTTATAAAAGTAAGCCTGGTAAATATCTATTGATTGCAACTTTATCAATTGTAGTCATAACTTTGATAATTCCATATACTCCTCTTGCCGGAATATTTGGGTTCAGTCCGCTCCCCATACCTTTCCTTTTCTTTATAGGGTTTATTATTCTATTATATATTTTTACTGCAGAAGTAGTGAAGAAAGTATTTTATAAACGGGTAAAATTATAAATATTTTGCTCCATCATTCTATTTTTCATATAGTAAAACCCTTAGTTTATTGTAGTATTATTGTTTTCCTGTCCATTGTGTAAGCTGCAAAATAGCCTAAGGCACCGTTACTTAGATTCGTATTCGGGTTAGCGGGCGCTAAAGATGTAGCCGCCCCTTCTGAGGTAAGAATATCCCTTAATGTGTTGAAATAATCATATGTGGCTTTATCAATTGAAAGAAGATCTACTGTAATTGTATCACCTGTAACTACAAGTCTTCCTGCCCGGATCCGCTCTTCCATTTCATTGCCGTTTGTTAATTTATCTGAATAAAGACGATATCTGCGTCCATCTACAGAATCGGATGGCACCAAATATCCAGCATGAACATTCAATCTGTAGTAATTCCCTAATTCCGGTGGATCCTTAAACATTACATAAATATCATACCCGGCTTCATCAAAACGGCTGCCAAGTCGTTTTATATAAAAAAGAGAATCAATTTTTACTTTTTCGGGCATATATGAAACTGCAGAATAAGAGTTTCCCTCAGCTGTCACATTAAGAAAATAAGTTCTTTTTGACTGTCCAATAAGTGTTGAAGATTTATAAATCCCTGCCACAGAAGATTCCTTAAAGGTATCAATCCTTCCAAGGTCATCTGATACAATAACTTTGGCATTTGAAACGGGAGGGAATGTCAGTATTGGTTCAAAATAATCTCCTGACTTACTTAATATAATGTTATAAGGACCTGACTGATCTGTTATATTTGCATCAATAACCAGTTTTGGATTTGCAGCGTTAAGATCAATGGATACTACTTTCTGGCAGTTGAAAGAAATGACAGTAATTGAAAGTAAAATCAGGTTTAATATTCTTTTATTAAAATAATAATTTATTGATCTACAGTTCATATAAAAAATCCTCATTTCTAAAAAACAAAATTGTAGGTTATTGACGGTATGATTGGAAAGAACGTTGTTTGAAGTGCCTGTGTTTTTGTGGGATCATTCGGGTCCTGCCTGAAAAGTATTGAATATGCATTCCATCTGTCATAAAGATTATATACAGAAAAGTTGAGATTGGAATGAGGTCCTAATGTCCAGGTTGCTGAAACATCAAGCCGGTGGTATGCAGGCATCCTGTAACCGTTCCGTTCTGTGTAATAGGGAACAAGTCGTCCATCCACCCAATAATTACCGCTTGGGAATGTAACTGCATTACCTGTATTATAGACCCAGGTAGCAGAAAATGTCCAGCTTGAATTCAGCTCATAAATTCCAACAACTGAAATATCATGAGTTCTGTCCTGTCTTGCATTAAAAGGGTTACCTCCGTTAATCTCGTCGAAAATCGATTGAGTTTTGGAAAGTGTATATCCAAGCCAGCCTGAAAATGCTCCATATTTTTTCCGAATAAGAAATTCAGCTCCGTAGCTTCTTCCTCTTCCTGTGAGTAATAAAGATTCAACATTAGGATTTAGTTGAAGGTCAGCGCCGTTCTTATAATCAATGAGATTCAGCATATTTTTATAATAAAGTTCAAGTGAAACTTCATATTCGTTATCAGAGAAATTCTTGAAATAACCTAAGGTATATTGATCGCAGTATTGAGGTTTAACATTATTACTGCTTGGCACCCAGAGATCGCTTGGGTTGTTAGTAGTTGAATTAGAAAGCAGATGAAGATATTGTGCCGTTCGCGTGTATGCTGCTTTAATCGAGTTGGTTTCATCTATAATGTAATTAGCTGAAATTCGCGGTTCGAAAGCTCCATAAGTTTTAACGATTTGTCCTGATGAATAGGTCGCTGTATCTATTGCATTTCCGGAAACATCATATGAATAAAATATGCCGGGTCCCATAAGGTTGAACATGGATAAGCGAAGACCATATTCTAATTTTATTCCGGAAATGGGTTCAAGTTCGTGTGAAAAATATGCAGCACTTTCAAGAGCATATTTATTAGGCACCGATAGACTGTTTGTAAAAGTAGTGGATCCTGTTGTTACACTTCCAGGAAGGAAGGTATGATATATTGAATTGATTCCGAACTTCATATTGCTTGTCGAATTAATGAAATACTGGAAATCGATTTTCGCATTTAAATCCCGGATGCCTGATGTAATTTGGAACTGGTCAACTCCTGTGCTTACATTGTTCGCGTAGGAATAATCGCTGAAGATTAATGAAGTATTGGAAAATAAAGATTGTCCGAATAAGTGGTTCCACCTCAGGGTAGCTGTTGCATTCCCCCAGTTAAATCCAAATGCATTGGGATAGTTAAAATTATCTCTGCCGAAATATCCCGAAAGGAAAACATGGTCCTGTTCTCCTATTGAATAATTTGCTTTCACATTAAGATCGTAAAAATAAAGGCTTGTACGGTTTATTAAAGTGTCGGATGAAAGATGCAGGAAAAGATCCGCATATGTTCTTCGTGCCGAAATTATAAATGAACCCTGATCTTTTACTATAGGTCCCTGGAACAATAACCTTGAGGTCAGAAGCCCAATCCCTCCTGATCCCCCAAATTCTTTTGCATTACCATCATTAGTTCTTATATCCAGAACGGAGGAAAGCCTTCCGCCATATTCAGCAGGCATACCCCCGGTAATAACTGTAACATCTTTAATGGCATCGGAATTAAAAACAGAAAGAAAACCTAAAAGGTGAGCCGAATTATATATGGGCGCCTCATCCAGCAGTATTAGATTCTGGTCAGTACCACCTCCCCGTGCGTAAAATCCTGTGCTTCCTTCTCCTGCGGATTTAATACCTGGGAGCAGCTGAATAGTTTTTAGTATATCCTTTTCACCAAGAAGTACGGGGATAGTCTGAATTTGTCGAACCTCAAGTTTATTTTTGCTTATATCCATTGAAGTTACGTTATCATTGGTCCTTTCTCCGGAAACTATAACCTCCTTGATTCTGATAGGTTCAGGATCAAGTGAGATATTCAATATTTTATTATTTTCGAGCAGTAGAGGCTGAATTTTAGTTTTGAACCCTAAATAACGGGTTGTCAGTGTATAATTACCTTTTGGAATTGTGAGGGAATAGAAACCATACGAATTTGAAGATACCCCAATTCCCGGAAGTCCTTTTATTAGTATTGAAGCGCCGATAAGCACTTCACCTGATTCGCTGCTTTTAATTATTCCGCTTATGGTATAACTATTCTGACCCTGAATTTCAGGATATATAAAAAAAATTAAAATAAATAAATAGAATAAAACGAATGTATATCTTATCGAAGATAAGTTATTTAACAATATTCACCTCTGGAATGAAAAAATAAATATATTGATGAACGTGAGTTTCAAAGGTACAAATGAATAGATGATTAAACACTACCTCAATATAAATGTTCCTATCTATTGACATGCATCATAAATTCAAGGGGATTAAATTCAGGAACGAAAAACTGTTACAGGATTTAAATGGCAGAGATGGTAAATGAGCAGCAAAAATTTTTACTATCCAACAATGAAAAACCAATAATGATTTGAAATAAAATCATTTAAATTGTAAATAAAGACAATCAAGGATTAATACTGCCGCAATTGATGAAATATTATACAATCACTGTCCTTGCTTAATTCTTAAGATTAGGTTAAGTACTTTGAAATACATTATATTTCACCTCTAATTTTGTAAAAAAATAAATTTAAGCAATTGAATCTGGAAAACGAAAAGCTATCCTTAGCTAATAAAATTAAACAAATAATTTTTGGAGCCCCACGGAATATAAATGATCCGAGAATATTTCATAAGCTTGCACTAATACCATTATTAGCCTGGATTGGATTGGGCGCAGACGGGCTATCTTCATCATCCTACGGTCCGGAAGAAGCATTTCGTGCAATAGGAAATCATACTTATCTTGCTTTATTTTTGGCGCTTGGCACTGCGCTGACTGTATTTATCATTTCATATGCCTACTCCCGAATAATAGAACATTTTCCACACGGCGGCGGCGGTTATATTGTAGCAACTCATATGTTAGGGGAAAGGGCAGGGGTGATATCGGGATCTGCTTTGATTGTTGATTATATTTTAACTATAACAGTTTCAATTGCCGCATGTTCTGATGCTATTTTCTCTTATTTACCTGTGGAGTTTCAGCACCTGAAGTTAACATTTGCCTCCTTAATGATTATTCTACTTATCATTTTGAATATCCGTGGAATTAAAGAATCTATTACCGGTCTTGCGCCTATTTTTATTACTTTTATTGTAACCCATGCTCTACTTCTGGGATATGGAATATTTACACACGTCGGGCAAATTCATAATGTTGTAACGAGCGCTCATCAGGGTTTGTCGGTAGATCTTAAAACAATCGGGTTCTTTGGACTTTTCCTCATCTTTATACGTGCTTATTCTTTGGGGGGAGGTACATATACCGGAATTGAAGCAGTTTCAAATGGTCTTCAGATAATGCGAGATCCAAAAGTACAGACAGGAAAACGTACAATGGTTTATATGGCAACTTCCCTGGCTATTACTGCAGGTGGATTGCTCTTTTGCTATTTACTGTTTGATGTTCATCCAACTGCACACAAAACATTAAATTCAGTATTGGCAGATTCTCTTTTTGGAACATGGACTTACGGTAAAGCGATTGCGGTAATTACTATATTCTCAGAAGGAGCGTTATTATTGGTTGGTGCTCAGGCTGGATTTATTGATGCACCTAGGGTAATGGCTAATATGGCAGTAGACTCCTGGCTTCCTCACCGTTTCTCTGTTTTCTCAGAAAGACTGACAATGAGGAACGGTGTACTTATGGTTGGTATCGCGGCATTATTACTTCTGATTTATACTCGCGGCTCAATTATGGCACTAGTTGTAATGTATTCAATAAATGTATTCCTGACATTTTCGCTTTCAGAATTTGGCATGTCCCGCTTTTTTATTAAACACAGGAAAGAACAAAAGGAATGGAAAAAACATCTATCGGTGCACCTTACCGGTCTTACTATGTGTATTACTATTCTGTGTATTACTGTATTCGAAAAATTTCTTGAGGGCGGATGGCTAACACTGGTGATAACCTCAGCGCTTATAATTCTTTGTTATACAATAAGGTCTCATTACAGAAAAATAGAAGAAGAAAAGAAGAAATTTGATGATTTACTTACATCGATTCCGGTTTATGGGCAGCCGAATGAATCACCTGTTGATAAAACTAAAATGACAGCTATTCAGCTGGTATCAGGGTTCAATGGTTTTGGTGTACATACATTTCTTACCACAGTACGGCAGTTTCCGGATTTTTATAAGAACTTTATTTTTGCTTCAGTTGTTGTAGTGGACCAGGGCGTATTTAAAGGGGAAGAAGGATTAGATGAGCATAAAAAACATATTGATGAAGGTTTAAGAAAATATGTAGAATTTGCAAGGAATCTTGGATTTCCTGCTGATTACAGGTTTAGTGCTGGCACTGATGTAATAAAGACTGCAACGGATCTTTGTGTGAGTATCCACAAAGAGTTTCCTCATTCAATGGTGTTTACCGGTAAATTAGCTTTTCAGGAAGAAAAATTCTATCATGGAATTCTTCATAATGAAACATCATTCACACTCCAACGCCATCTTCATTTTCTTGGAATTCCAAATCTTATTCTGCCTATAAAAATGGATTGAGGCATAGAAAAAGCTATCGATTCAATGATTAAACTAGCTACCGCTTTTATTAAGATCAGAAATACCGGGAATAACTTTAGTTACGAAAGCCCCATTATTATTATCGACAATTATTAATTCATCGGGGTCAACTAAGCCATCCTGTATCACTGACAAATTTGAAACTTGAGGTGGAACTACCTAGACAAAACACCGATCTTATACTTTATAAAAGGTGGTTGACATTAATTAAATTATAGGATAATTTAATTCTTGTAGATATATCAATAAGGGGGGTAAATTTTTATCCAAACCATTTTTTAAGCAATTGCTAATAGACATATTATTTGAATATGTGAGAAAGAAACGAATAGAATTTATACTGAATCATTTATTAAGGTTGTGAGATTGAATGAACCAGCGGCAATAGGTGAAATCGTTTTGAAAGCGTTTTGAAATCGTTTTGAAAGCGTATTTTTTGGCATATTTAACCTCGGATGATATTAGATGAGAGAAATTACAGGTTTGCTACACAATAAAAATTTCATATTTATTAATAAGAGCTATTATGTTTGTAGATGCTAATAAGTGAAATTATTGTTTTAGCGTTT
>JARLHD010000159.1 GCA_031292435.1 Ignavibacteriaceae bacterium | reverse complement strand
TGTGGGTAAATAATTTGGGATAAATATTATGCTACAAACTGATCAAACTTCAGATGCCTGCAAATTAGCAGATCTGACATTTCATCTTCTCGCGCATTTCCGCGAGAAAGAAATTCGCTTCGCCGAAACACATGGTCTCACACAGGCTGAATTCAGATGCCTTAAATATTTTGGTGCAAACGAGTGCATGAGCAATAAACAAATTTCCGAAAGGATGAAATTAACACCCGGAAGATTAACCCGGATCATTGATTCGCTTATAGAAAAGAATTATATGATGCGGGAAATCGATAAAAGTGATAGAAGATATATGCAGGTTAACCTTTCTGTAAACGGAAATATTATTTTACAGAGGTTAAATGATGATTATATCAATATCCACCGGGAAATTTTATCAGGTATCGAATTAGATCAGCAGAAACCATTGATAACTGCAATGAGCCACCTGGTATCAGCTCTTAGGGTTTGGTCTCCTAAATCTTAATTCTGTGTAAACAGGTTCGCCCGTTCTAAATCGTGTCCTGGCGCTTCTGCATATTAAAATATTTCTTCGCCCATTCAAGGTCGGACAGGAGGAGTGTGAGGTTTTGCATACTCTGCTGCGACATATCAAAATATGTTTGCTCAAAATATCTTTTGATATGCTCGTCTGCATCTGCAACTAACTCTTTCATCTGGTCTACTATCTTCTGCATATTATGCGTGAAATCTTTCTTTATGTGGTCAAGGCTTTTTACTTCCGGATTGCTTACCCCTATTTTTAAAACTCTCATTAATCCTTCTGCATATTTAGCAGTGAATGAAAGTTCTTCAAAAGTTTTTCCTTTCCCCTCATTGACTGATAAAGAGTATAATGTTTTAAGATCTGCTTTTTTATTTAGCTTGTACTGCGAAAATTCATCTATTTCCTCAATTATACCGGCAGCTAAATTTTGTTCCATTAATTTTTAACTCCAATCCCCAATCCGTCACCAACAGGAATTATTACAGCTTTAATCCGCGGGTCTGCAATAAATTCTTTATTAAACTTCCTGATAAATTCTGTTGAAGCCTGGAGTTTGGGCGGAACTTTATCAGCAGCTGTATTACCTCCCCATAATAAATTATCCACAAATATGACTCCTCCCTTTTTCAAGAGCGGGACAGATAATTGAAACAGCCTGGAATATTCATTTTTATCTGCATCAAGAAAAATGAAATCGTATTTCTTTTCAAGCTCCGGCATTATTTCAAATGCGTTCCCTTCCATGATCTTAATTTTTTCCTCAACACCGGACTTTTTAATATATCCTTTTGCAAGCACAATATTGTCTTTGCTTTTTTCAATTGTATGTACAACCCCTTTCTTCTTCAAATTCCGTGCAATCCTGATGGAGGAATACGCAATGGCAGTCCCTATTTCCAAAACACGTTTGGGATTTACCATTTTGATCAGGACTTCCAAAAAAGCAGCAGCCTGCCACGAAAGTATGGGAACGTTATGCTCCTTTGCAAATTTTTCCATCTCCGTGATTAACTTATCGTTCTGATTTTTGAATTGACTTAGGTATTGTAATTGTGCAGCGTATATAATCTTATCCATAAAAGTATTGTTCAATTTAAATTATGATCTATCAATTATTGAACTAATATATATAAAAAAACAATTCCCCTCTTTGATTCTTATCAGACTTCTTAATGAATTGTCTTAAAAATCCTGTTCCATTTTATACTTTTATAAAGATCGCCAAAATTAATGAATGATATATATGGGTCCCAGGACCAATAAACAATCAATGCCTTTCCCAGGATTGCTTCCGATGGTACAAACCCCCAATACCGGCTATCCATGCTGTCTTCCCTGTTATCCCCTAAAACGAAATAATAATCCTTCCTGATTGTGTAGTTCTTAACGGGTGTCCCGCCGATGGTAATTACAGAGCCCTCGGTGCTTACTGTTTTTCTTTCCAATTCCCGGTTTATCATATTACCCCAACATCCGATATTGTCCCGGTTCAGTTCTATTATGTCTCCTCTTTTAGGGACTCTGATTGGTCCATAATTATCAATGTTCCAGTTTTTTCCTAAATTAAATAATGCAGGATCCTTTATTCCCTTTTTAATAATTTCATTATTAAAAATAATTCCCGCCGGATTTGATAAAGGCACCTTATTAACATAAACCACCCTGTCTTTTATTTCCACTGTATCCCCCGGCTTTGCTATCAAGCGTTTTACAAAATTAATAGGGTAAGGAGGATATAATTCATTTAACTGTCCGGGGAATTCAAAAACTACTACATCGTTTATTTCAGGCTTCTTAATACTCAATAAATTAATGTGGGAAATTTCAATATCAGTAAATGGGATATTGTGCGGGGTGGAGATATTATATGAAAACTTATTAGTCATTATATAATCCCCGATAAGCAGAGTCTTTTCCATTGACCCGGTCGGGATCTTATAAAAATCAATAAAGAAACCTTTAATTACAGCAAATAAAATGAGGAGCAGAATTAAAGATTTAAAACAGCCGCATCCTTTACGCTTATTATGCGAAGCAGAAGAATCTGAGCGCTCGTAATTTTTACGGGAATTCATAAAGTTCCGGTTTATTTATCAATCTGGAGAACAGCTAAGAATGCTTCCTGCGGAATTTCAACATTTCCTACCTGCTTCATCCTTTTCTTTCCTTCTTTCTGTTTTTCAAGAAGTTTCCTTTTCCTTGATATATCACCACCGTAACATTTTGCAAGTACATTTTTTCTTAAAGCTTTTACAACTGCTTTTGATATTACCTTTGTTCCAATTGCAGCCTGAATATTAATCTCAAACATTTGTCTCGGGATCAGCTCTTTCAATTTGGTACAGACTTTCTGTCCCCAAACATAGGAATTATCTCTATGAACTATCATAGAAAGTGCATCTACGGGTTCATTATTTAAGAGTATATCTAATTTAACTAAATCGGATTCACGATATCCAATATATTCATAATCAAATGAAGCGTAACCCCGTGTAGTCGATTTCAGTTTATCAAAATAATCAAATATTATTTCCGCTAAAGGAAATTCAAACTGAAGGTCAGCTCTTGTGGGATCAATATAGGTTATATTTTTGTAAATGCCCCTTTTGTCCATACCGAGTTTCATAATGTTACCGACATATTCGCTGGGACAAACTATCTGGGCTTTTACATAAGGCTCTTCAATATTTTCAATATCACCAACTGTGGGCATTTCAGCCGGGTTATCTACAATAATATCAATCCCATTCTTCTTTTTAACATGATATTCAACGTTGGGTAAGGTTGTAATAATCGACTGGTTATATTCTCTGAATAATCTTTCCTGAACAATTTCCATATGCAATAAACCGAGAAATCCGCATCTGAATCCGAATCCTAATGCAGCTGAAGTCTCAGGTTGATAAATTAGTGCGGAATCATTTAACCTGAATTTCTCAAGCGCATCACGAAGGTCTTCAAATTTTTCAGCATCTGTAGGATATAAACCACTGTATACCATCGGTTTAACATCTTTATAACCGGGCAGAGGTTTATCAGCAGGGTTTTTTTTATGTGTTACTGTATCCCCAACTTTTGCATCATGCACATCTCTTACTCCTGCAATCAGGTAACCTACATTACCGGCAGATAGTTCATCACATTTAATTTTCTTTAACCCTAGTATCCCAATTTCTTCAGCTTCATATTCTTTATCAATTGCAAAAAAACGGATCTTGTCTTTTGTCCTTAGTGTTCCATTCATCACACGGATATATGCTACTGCTCCTCTGAATGCATCAAATTTAGAATCGAATATCAAAGCCTGGAGAGGAGCGTTAGGATCTCCTTTGGGGGGAGAAATTTTCTTTACGACTGCCTCAAGTATCTCTTCAATACCTATTTTTGTTTTTGCACTTGCAAGTATTATATCGCTGTCCTT
>JARLHD010000158.1 GCA_031292435.1 Ignavibacteriaceae bacterium | reverse complement strand
TGCCCTTGAAAGAATTAAAGTATGCCGGCGCATGCTTGAGGAAAAAATTCTGGCTAAAGAAATTATGTATGGCGTTAATACAGGTATCGGCGAATTCTCGGAAATTGTTCTGAATGATGAACAGGTAAAACAATTCCAGAAGTATCTTATCTATAATCATGCTGCCGGTATTGGCGATCCTGCCCCTATCGAATATGTCCGCGGCGCAATGACCGGCAGGATAAATGTCCATGCTCATGGCAATTCTGGTTGCAGACCTGAAATTACTCTTACCCTTATCGAAATGCTTAACAAGGGTGTAACTCCAGTTGTCTGCCAGAAAGGATCTGTCGGTGCGTGCGGAGATCTTGCTCCAATGTCCCAGATTGCAGAATTGCTAATGGGAGAAGGTGAGGCTTTCTATAAAGGTGAAAGGATGACCGGCAGGGAAGCTTTTGAAAAAGCTGGTATCCCGATTCCCGGACTCGAGGCGCGTGATGGTCTTGCCACAATCAATGGCTCAAATCTCCTTACCGCAATGAGCGCTATTCATTTGTATGATATTAACAGGTGGTTAAAACAAGCTGAGATTGCCTGCGCTATGTCCCTTGAAGCACTTCTCGCAAATCTCAAACCTTATGACGAACGTCTTCATAAGATCAGGGGATTCAGCGGTGCTGTCAGAAGTGCTAATGCCATTATGAAATGTATTCAGGGAAGTGACCTCCAGACTGGCAAATTAAAAATTAAAGTTCAGGACGCTTATTCAATGCGCTCCACTCCTCAGGTAATCGGCGCAGCCCATGATGTGGTTGCCTATGCAAAAAGTCAGGTTGAAATAGAATTAAATGGCGTTGGCGATAATCCAATTTTCCTTCCTAACGAACGTCTTACTTTAACAGGAGCTAATTTTCAGGGCACACCGGTCTCTCTCCCAATGGATATGGTTGGCGTCGCGGTTACTATGGTTTCTGTTTTATCTGAAAGAAGATTGAACAGGCTCCTTAATCCTGCACTAAGCGTTGGTCTCCCCGCTTTTCTTACTAAAGGTGCCGGAATGTTTTCCGGTCATATGTTAAGTCAGTATACCGCTGATAGTTTGATCGTTGAACAAAGAATTCTCTCCACTCCTGCATGCATCCAGTCAATCCCAGCCGCCGCTGATCAGGAGGATTTCGTATCAATGGGAATGAATACCGCAATTAAAAATGGACAGATACTCGATAATGCTTATGGAATTTTAGGAATTGAATTTATTGCCGCATCCCAGGCATTGGATTTCCGTGAGTTTAAAACAGGGAAGGGAGTAGACACAGCTAAAAGTATTGTTCGCAAATATGTCGATCATCTGGATGTCGACCGTCCCCTTTATAAAGATCATACACGCATGAAGGATGTAGTTAAAAGCTGCGAAATTCTCCAGGAGGTCGAAAAGTCAGTCGGTCCACTTGGATAACTTTATTTATCCAAAGCGCCTATTACACTAAGTAATGTGAATTGGGAATTAATATATAAGTATTCTTTCGATATGCTTGTATATTCTGCCTGCAAATAATTATTATAGGCAAGCTGTTGATCAAGATATGTAGCTGCCCCAAGTGTATATGCTTCTTTTTTAGCATCCCAGCTTTCCTTTGATGAAGCTAATGCAGTTTTCGAAACATCCAATTGTTTCCTTGCCGTCTCCAGATCAAGATGAGCATTCATTACATCAGTTTTAACTTGTCTTTCTAATGCAGTCAGATCTTCATTACTGTTTTTCAACTGAACATCAGCAAATTCAATTGCATACTCAGTATTGAATTGTGAAAATATCGGAATGCTTAAACTTAAACCTAAGCTGTAAGTCTTCTGCGAAAATAAATCTCCCGGTAATGATGC
Source organism: Ignavibacteriaceae bacterium (assembly GCA_031292435.1). Classification (GTDB taxonomy): domain Bacteria; phylum Bacteroidota; class Ignavibacteria; order Ignavibacteriales; family Ignavibacteriaceae; genus Fen-1301. Next base: position 14,571 of record JARLHD010000158.1, on the reverse strand, counting down.
ATTTGTCGATAATCCATAATTGCCTGTTAATCTCGGGAAAACGCCTCCCCATGCACCAGTAACTCCGTTCTCTGAAATCTTTACTTTATATTTTTCACTCTGGTAATCCTGCCTGTTCGTAAGAGCAGTAGCAAATAAATTACTAAAATCCTGTGGTACTGCACTTGTATCTTTTAAGTCATCATTTTCAAATGTAAATGTATAATTTCCAGTTACATCCATTGCAACAAAATTAAGAAGACTCACAATTGATTTCCTGTAATTATTGTCCGCCTGTATATAATTTAGTTCAGAATTTGCAGTGGTTGCTTCTTGTGCAAAAACGTCAGGGATCGGCACTGATTTTATAGCATACATTTGTCTGATCTTTTCAAGTAATGCCTGGTTATATTTCAAGTCCTCTGCCTGGAAATCAAGCAGCTTTTTGTTGCTTACTATAGCTGTGTAAAGTGTTACTGTCTGAAGTATTATATCTTGTTTAAGTTTTTCCAGATCGTAATTCGCTGATGTAAGTGTATTCTCCTTTGAATGTATATTGGCAAAAGATGAAAGACCATCAAATAGTGTTACATCACCACCGATTGATAACGACCAGCTCCTGCTGTCTCCGCCGAATGCTGGCGTATTCGGAATACCCGTCAGGTTGGAGGCTGCTCTGCTATTGTAATTTGAGTGTGCCCAGTCAAATCCTCCGTTAATTCCTAATGTAGGAATCAAAGCGCCGTATGCTGTCTTTATTGCTTCACTTGTAGCATCGATACTGTTCACACTCTTTTTTATTGATGAGTTTTGTGTAAGCGCCAGTGAAATCGCTTCCTGCAGTGATAGTTTCCTCTGTGCGTTTATAACTGTTGATGATATAATTATTGTTATTAATATAAAATATATACTGTGTAGTTTCATAGTTGTATTGAGTTTGTTTTTATTCGTACCTTAATGCATCTATTGGATTAAGATTGGCTGCTTTTCTAGCAGGATAAAATCCGAAGAATACTCCGACTGCTCCCGAAAACGCAAATGATATAAATATTATTGCCGGTTTTATTACTGCCGGCTGTGCAGTATAATTATTAAGTATGTACCCCATTGCAAAAGCAAGAAAGATTCCTATCAAGCCTCCCGATAAACTTAACATGATTGCTTCTGTTAAAAATTGTACTAATATATCGGTAGCCCTTGCACCTATAGAAAGCCTGATTCCAATTTCTCTTGTCCGTTCTGTTACAGATACAAGCATAATATTCATAATTCCAATTCCGCCTACTATAAGTGAAACTCCAGCCACTGAACCAAGTAGTAATGTAAGCACTTTTGTAGTGGCTGTAGCTGCATCTGCCAGATCAGCCTGGTTTCTTATTGTAAAATCATCGTCTTCACCGGGTTGGATTTTGTGCGCTTCCCTCATAATTCTGGGAAGTTCTGCCTGTGCCTGTGGCATCTGTGCAAGTGATGTGGCGCTTGCTTGTATAAAGTTTATGTATCTCCCCCCGGTTAGCCTGTCAAGCACACTACTCCAGGGAGCTAATATAAGGTCATCATTATTTACACCCATAGCCGATTGACCTTTCTCTTCAAGCACGCCAATTACTTTAAAAGGTACGTTCCTTATTCTTACCAATGACCCAATCGGGTCTTCATTCGGGAATAAATTCTTTTTTACTTCTGATCCTAATACGCAAACTTTTGCCCTCGATAGTACATCTTTATCTGTAAAAAATTCACCCGATGCAAGCTTCCATGCACGAATGTCAAGATATTCAGGAGATACCCCCTGGGTTGACGTATTCCAGTTACCTACTCCGCCAATTACTTGTCCGCCTGCTCTTACAATTGGTGAAATATATTTTATATATGTCGCTTCATCTTTTATTTTATTAACATCATCCATAGTGAACCGGTTGAATGATCCTGCGCCCCGGTTTACTCCGCCTGAATTACTTGCACCGGGAAATATAATTATAAGGTTGGAACCCAATGAGGCTATCTGCTCCTGTACCTGTTGCTGTGCGCCCTCACCAATTGAAACCATTACGATTACTGCCGCTACTCCTATTATTATGCCCAATGCTGTTAATAGACTCCGCATCCTCGATTTAAGGATACTCTTGATAGCTGCAGTGATAATGCTTTTAAATTTCATGAATTATACCCGCTTATATTTCCTGGTTTACTTCTACTGACTTTAATTTTTCCATTTCCTCCGATGCAATCAGGGGTTTGTCAATAATTCTGTCTCTTATTATTTTACCATCCTTCAATTCTACAATTCTCTTTGCAAAATTAGCATAATCTCTTTCATGGGTAACAAGAACAATTGTAATTCCTTCACTGTTTAACTGCTGGAACAAAGCGAATACTTCAACAGAAGTTTTGCTGTCAAGGTTGCCTGTGGGTTCATCTGCAAGAATAAGTGATGGTTCATTTACTAATGCTCTTGCTATTGCTACTCTTTGTTGTTGTCCTCCGGATAATTGATTCGGAAAGTGATCCATCCTGTCTCCTAATCCAACTCGCTCTAGTACCTCGACCCCTTTTTTCCTTGGGTCTTTTATTCTATGATGTCTGTCGTACATTAGGGGTAGCTCTACATTTTCAAGTGCAGTGGTTCTGGATAATAAATTAAATCCCTGGAAAACAAATCCTATCTTCTGGTTCCTGATTTCCGCATATTGATTTTTATCAAGTTTACTGGTAAGAACACTATCAAGAAAATAGTCGCCGGAAGTTGGCTGATCAAGACATCCTATAAGGTTCATAAATGTCGATTTTCCGGAACCTGAAGCTCCCATTATCGCCACGAATTCGCCCTCTAATATTTTAAGATTTATTCCCGCTAGTGCACGTACTTCCATGTCACCAACCTGATAAGTCTTAATTAAGTCTCTGGCCTCAATAATTATTTTACTCATAATAACCTTAAATCCTGCCCGGTCCACGTTGTGGCTGACTACCTGGTATCAGGCTGTTAGTCTTAGGAGCTGTAGATGTGGTACTATTGTCCTGTATCCCGCTAATAACCTGCATCCCTTCCTTAACGTTTCTTCCTCTTACAATTTCAGTGTTCTTGCCGTCGGTAATTCCTAATACAACAGGAGACATCTGAAGTTTCCCGTTCTGATCAAGATACCATAATCTTCCAAACTGAGATTTTGTCTGACCGCCGGTTGGTCTTCCCATTCCGCCTCCCATTCGTTTTTTCAGCGTATCGGGTTTACCACCATTCAGCTTTGCCTGCTCTTTTGTATATTCTGCAAGCTGATCATCAGTTGGAGTAAATCTTAGTGCAAGATTAGGCGTCACTAATACAGAATCTTTTTCCTGGATATAAAAATCCATCGTTGCGGTCATTCCCGGAAGAAGGAAATGATCTTTATTATCTGAGTTTACTACTACTGTATAATTTACAACGTTTGAGACTACTGCCGAATTTATTCTTTTTTGTACCACCGTTCCCCAGAATTTTTTATCCGGGTAAGCCTGAACTGAAAAGTCTACTTTTTGTCCTAAAACAATTTGCCCAATATCGCTTTCATCAATACTGGCAAGAATCTCCATTTTATCCAGATCTTCGGCTATGGTGAATAAAACTGGTGCCGATAGACTTGCTGCAACAGTCTGACCTGCTTCAACCGCACGGTTTTGAATTACTCCGCTTATTGGGGCAAAAATGTAGGCATAGCCTAAATTTGTTATTGCCCGGTCCAATGCTGATTGGGCTGCTTTCATATCAGCTAATGCACTTTCTACATTTGTCTGTGATGTCAGATAATCAAGTTCTGATATGTAGTTCTTTTGATAAAGAACTTTATTCTTTTCATCTGTCACCTGTGCCTGATGATATGAAGCTTTAGCTTTCTCTAGATTGGATCTTCCATCATTTACCTGAGTTACCAGTGTTGTGGTATCAATAACTGCAAGTAACTGTCCTTTTCTTACATGATCATTAAAATCAACATACAACTTGGCTATTTTTCCTGAAACTTGTGTTCCGATATCTACTGTCGTAACAGCTTGTAAGGTTCCTGTTGCAGTAATTGTTTGACTGAGGCTTCCTCTTGTTATTTGAGTAAATGTGTACTGTTGTTCTCTTTTATCTCCTGTAAAAAACAAATAATAACTGCTCACAATAAGAGCCGCCAGGATAACCAGAGGTATAACGATTTTTTTCTTCATAAAATTCTCATAAATACTGTTAGAAAAGGACTTAAAAATTAAATATTTTGAATAAGACAAGCTTACTTTAATATAGGTTTAAATAATTTCCGATATAAATTTAAGTAACCTGAATTACAATTAGGCGTTTAACAGGTGTTTTTCGGATAGATATCAGGTATCAACCTTATAGGTTAAATATAACAAAAAAAATAGATTGGTGCAGTAATTTTTGTCAGGTAGAAATTGAGACCTAAAAGTATACTTATTGTAGATGATAACAGCAGATTTTTAACTACCTCTATTGAATTTTTTACAAATGAATTGGGCATTAATGTGGTCAGTTGGGCTATCTCTCCCCAGGAAGCTGTTAATAAGTTCTATAAATTTAGTCCTGAATTAGTCATTCTCGATATTGGTATGAATACTCTGAAAGGTCAGGAACTGACTGTTTGGTTCAAAAATCAGGTTAATTCTCCACAGATTATGATTACAAGTATTTATGATAATAAGGATTACAGAAATTTTGCAAAAGGATTGGGAGCTGATGGTTTTATAAAAAAGGTAAATTATAGAGCTGCCTACCCCGAATTGATTAAACATTTGAATCAGAGCACAAAGAAAATTCTCAGAGAAAACAATTTTCTATTAAATTAGTTTCATACACCTCCTTCATGATAAACTGCCCTGGTTATTTAGGGCAGTTTTTTTGCCCTTATATCAAATTTATAATACTAGACTAAAAAATAGTTGACACGAAAAGAATATTAGATTATATTAATTACGACTCTTTCAAAAGGTTCTCCCCTGCCTTTTGATGGTAACGAGTTAGACCCGTAGGTCGCCCGACCATACGGGTTTTTTATTTTGAATATTTTTCGTAATATAATTAAAATAAAAATAAAGAATTCCGGTGAATCAATGGAAAATTTGAAAATTAAAATTGCTTATAGAAATACCCCTGTAGAATTACCTCCAAACTTAGGGTTCGGATTAATTTTCACAGATCATGTCTTTGAAATGGATTATGCTCCTGAAAAAGGTTGGCATAACGCATCAATTAAACCATTAAAGGATCTTGCATTACACCCGGCCACTATGTTTATTCATTATGGACAGGTTGTCTTTGAAGGACTAAAAGCTTTTAAAACTATAAGCGGAGAAGTAGTAATCTTCCGTCCCGAAAAACATATTAAGAGATTAAATAATTCTTCAAAAAGAATTTGTATTCCTCAGGTGGATGTTCCTTTTGTACTGAATGCATTAAGAGAACTCGTCGCAATCGATAAAGACTGGATTCCGATAAATAAATATGAAGCTTTATACATAAGGCCGTTTATTATTGGTAGTGATCCTTTTCTTGGCGTTAAACCATCCACTAATTATAAGCTTATTATAATACTTTCTCCGGTTGGCGCGTACTATCCTGAAGGATTTAAACCGGTAAAAATATTGGTTCAGGATGATTATGTTCGTGCTGTTAGAAAAGGATTGGGGGAATGTAAGACTCCTGCAAATTATGCCGCTAGTCTTTTGGCTGCTGAAGAAGCAAAGAAAAGAGGCTATACTCAGGTGCTTTGGCTTGATGGTATTGAACAAAAATACATTGAGGAAGTGGGTACTATGAATATTTTTATCCGCTTCAAAAATGAAGTGGTTACCCCCAAACTCAATGGAAGTATTCTCCCAGGTGTCACCAGAGATTCTGTTATACAGATATTGAAGGATTGGGGGGTCAATATTACTGAAAGATTTATAAGCCTTGATGAAATAATTAGCGAATATAAAAAAGGAAACCTCCTGGAAGTTTTTGGTACTGGCACAGCAGCCATAATTTCATCCGTGGGCACTCTTGGTTATAAAGATCTGGAAATGAAATTAAATCCTGTTGAGGCTGGTGAACTCGCTCTAAAACTCTTTAATGAGCTCACTTCAATTCATTCCGGGCAAAACAAAGATATACATAACTGGCTGACCTATGTTGAAAATAAGCCGGTAGAAATAATTTGATTCTTTATGAATCGTATTTTTCTTAAAGGAGCCGTACGGCTCCTTTTTTTTAAGCCCGTTTCCTTTTAATAGTGATCAGTATTTTGTTTATGATCCCGCTTGTTAGATACTGAATTAAATTATAATTTATACTATTAAAATTTTGAGGTGAAAATGATTGATAAGGATTTACTCGACAGGTTATGTTGTCCGGAAACAAAGGCCGATCTTGTACTGGATGAAAATTTCCTTGTTTCGGTTGATATAAATACGAGAAGAAGATATCGGATTGAAGATGACATACCTATAATGTTAATTGAAGAATCCGAACAATTAAGTATGGATGAGTGGAAAGCTATAATGTTAAAACATGGGAGAATAAAATAATAATGGATCCTATCAATATCATTGTCGCCCTGAATATTATTGCTACCTTTGGTGCTAATGTTACAACAGCTAAAAAAGGATTCAGATCCGTAATCACTTCCTATAAGGAAAAGCCAAAATCATTTCTTCAAAACATTCCGGTTTATTTTACCGTTTTAACATTGGTTACGTTAATACTAGGCGTCTTTCGTCTCGGAGTAATCGAATATAAACCTGAATTTCTAACTATTCGGATTATTGGACTAACCCTATACGTTTCATTTACCTGGATTCAGATTTGGTCTTTTAAAAGCCTGGGCGAATTTTATTCCCAAGAAATACTGATTTATAAAAATCATGATCTCATTATGAAAGGACCATACAAAATTTTACGTCATCCGCAGTATTTGTCCCAGATCATTGTGGATATTGGAGGTAGTTTAGCAGTAATGAGCTATATACTTCTGCCAATTGCTATAATTGAAATTCCCTTTTTAATTATGCGGGCACTTCTTGAAGAAAAACTTCTTGAGAAGAATTTCAAAGAAAGATTTGCAGATTATAAAAAGAAATCAGGGTTCCTGATCCCCTTTATCGGTTAGCTCAATAATGATCCTTAAGAAAATTTTATTCTTATTCCTTTTTTATGTAGCTGTCTGTTTTTGTCAGGGCAATAATCAGATTGGCATTGTTACCGGGAAAGCAACCACCTTTATCCCTGTATATATCAGACAAGGTATGACATATATTTCGGTTAAGAATTTGGCTGATGTCCTTGGAATTAAATACACAGTACTTCGTGATAATTCAAGAATTAATTTTCATTTTCCGCTATCTGACCTTATCGTCTCATCTAAAAACCCCTACCTTGTTTTAGAATCTAAAAATAATTCGCAGGATATTCTCCAGCTTCCTACTTCCTCTTATGTTATCAATAACAATATCTATATACCTCTTATCTATTCTATAAAAATATTGGGAAAAGCACTTGGCGCATCTTTCATTTATAAGCCGCCTGATCTTTTAACTATTGGAGAATTTAATAGGAAACCAGATAATGAGCTAAAAAACAATAATCTCGGCAAGAAATTGAGTATTACAGGTCTTTCTCTAGATGAAAAAGCCAATGGCTCGTTGATTAGGATTAACTCTGAAAAAAAAATATCATCTTATACAAGCAACTTTAAAGATAATATTCTTTATATAACCTTGAAGAATATATCGGCTGATCTTAATAAAATAAAAAGAAATAGTGGTAAAGGAGTTATAAAAGAAATAAGAGCTAAAAACATTGGTAATAATGTAGAATTGCAGATTTCAGTTACAAATGAATATAGTGCCAGTGAAGTCCTAAATATCGATAATAGCAATGATCTCATGATTACTATCCATAATAAAATATTCTCCCAAAAAGAAAACAACAATAGACATAAAGATAAATGGGACTTTAATGTTATAGTCATAGATGCAGGACATGGGGGAAAAGACGTTGGCGCTGTTGGAATAAATGGTGTCAGAGAAAAGGATGTAAACCTCGGAGTTGCCTTAAAACTTGGTAGTCTAATTGAACAAAATATGAAAGATATAAAAGTTGTTTATACACGTTCGAATGATACTTTTGTCGAGCTGTATAAAAGAGGAAAGATTGCAAATGAAAATGGTGGAAAACTATTTATCTCCATCCATTGCAATTCAACGCCTAAAAGACCAACCGATGCAAGCGGATTTGAGGTGTATCTTCTTCGTCCCGGAAGAACTCAGGAAGCAATTCAAATTGCCTCCAGGGAAAATGGTGTAATCCAATATGAGGACAATCCCAAAAGATATGAAAAATTAACAGATGAAAATTTTATTTTAGTTAGTATGGCCCATTCTTCCTATATGAAATATTCAGAAAAATTTTCTGATCTTCTTGATAAACAGTTTGGGAATAATCTTGATTATGGATCCAGAGGAATTAAACAAGCCGGATTCTATGTTCTCGTTGGTGCATCTATGCCCAGTGTTCTGATTGAAACAGGATTTTTGACTAACCGTAAAGATGCTGCATATCTTAAAAGTGACAATGGTCAATCTAAAATAGCAGAATCTATCTTAAATGCTATTAAAAAATATAAGGACTATTACCAGCAATTTATGCTTAGCGAGTAATAAATTATCCTTAATGAGTGCCATTCATCAATATTATCCACTATTCCTTCCTAATATCATTGACAAGTACCCTACTTTAGTCTATTTTTGGAAACCTTAAAAACACTTATAGTTTCCACGGTATATATTTTATTAGAAATTAAAGTAATATTAAGAATTTCACGTTTATTATTATTAAGGTAGTTAAAAACCTTTGAAACTATTTGTGTTTACCTGGTAGCAGAATTTTGAATAATTGGAGTCAGATTTGGAAGAAAATGAAATAAAAGAGAAAATTCTGCATAAAGCAGCTGAAATGTTCCTCCAATTTGGGTTTTCCCGGGTAACGATGGAAGAAATTGCCGTAGAACTTGGCATGAGTAAAAAAACCTTATATCGTTTTTTCCCTGGTAAAGAACAGCTTCTTAGAGAAATGATAAATGGCATGAAATGTAAATTCGAGGATTATGTTCAGCAATTATGGGGAAATAATGAAATGTCTTTCCTTGAAAAGTTAAAAAATTTAATGAATTATATTAGCAATCAACCAAGCGCTTTTAGAGGTCCATTGTCACATGATCTTCAGAAAAATTTTCCATCTCTTTGGGAGGAAATAAATGAATCCAGAAAAACTCATTCTTTACAAAAGTTCAACCTTCTTTTAACGGAAGGTATCGAAAAAGGAGTTTTTCGTCAGGATATAGATCAGCAGATCGTTGTCCTTTTATTCCTGAATGCAATCCAGGGGATACTAAACCCGGATGTTCTTTCGCAAATTCCTTATACAGCCAACCAGGTATTTGAATCCATTATCAGGATATTGATGGAAGGAATTTTTACTGAGGAAGGAAGACATAAATATTTATCTATCAGGACTGTGGAAAATGTTTTTCCACCAGCAACAAATATTAAAAATTAGGAGTACTGCTTGATGAACTTCCGTATTACTAAACTACTCTGGATATTTATTCTATTCGGATTTTTTACAATTACTGACTTAGCCCAGGACTTGAAAAAACTCTCTGTTGATGAAAGCGTACAGATTGGACTTGAAAACAGTCACTCACTTCATTCTTCCATGGAGAAAGTTAAAAATGCACAATCAAGGTTAAGTGAATTAAAAACAAATCTTCTTCCGTCATTAAAATTCAGCGGAATGTACACAAGACTTAGCCCCATCGAACCTTTTATTCTTGATGTCCCTGGTCTTGGCTCTTTCAATTTAGCTTCCAATATTGTTAATAATTATAGTGCAAAGCTTACTCTTCAACAGCCACTGTTCACTGGTTTTAAACTTTTAAGTAGTGTTGATATGGCGGATTACAATACCCAGGCTCAAAAACAGAATTATACTAAAGATGAACACGATCTTATTTTCAATATTAAAAATGCATACTGGACTCTCTATAAAGCTAATCAGTTAAAAACTGTGGTCGATGAAAATGTAACTCAGATTAAGGCCCATCTTGATGATGTTAACAATATGTTCAATCAGGGACTGTCAACAAAAAATGATGTACTTAAAGTGCAGGTTCAACTCGGTGATGTTCAGATAAAACAAATAGACGCAAATAATAATGTCCGCCTCGGTATGATAAATCTCGATAATGTTATGGGACTTTCCCTTTCAACTCAAATTGAACCTATTGAAAAAGTAAATCCTAAAGTTGAAACCCTTAGTACGTTAGACCTCTATTTGGATAAAGCCTATCAATATAGACCTGAACTTATCGGTATGGATTTTACAATAAAAGCCGGTGAAAGCGGGGTTACTCTTGCTAAATCAGGATGGTGGCCGCAACTATTTTTAATTGGTGATTATTTGTCGGCAAGACCTAACCAGAGGATTTTTCCAACTACCGATTCATTCAAAGATACTTGGGATGTCTCTATTTCCGTTACCTGGGATCTTTGGAATTGGGGAGCAACCGGCTATCAAACTGATCAGGCACAAACCCAGGTCGAGCAGGGTAAAGATTCCTATAAAACTATAAAAGATAACATTACTCTCGAAGTTACTCAAACATACCTGAATATTTTACAGGCAAAAGAAAAAATGTTATTGGCCGGGAATAATGTCATACAGGCTGAAGAAAATTATAGAGTAACTGATGAGAAGTTTAAAAATGGTCTTACACTTAATTCTGAACTTTTGGATGCAGAAGTTGCTTTACTTACTGCAAAAACAAACTATGTTCAATCGGAAGTCGATTACGAATTAGCCAAAGCTCAGCTCGAGAAATCTTCTGGTGAGTCACCATCTAAATAAGAAATTAAATATTAGAGGAAAAAATGAAAAGGTTAAAAATTATTGCTGTACTGGTTATTGCTATCAGTATTATAGTAGGACTCCTCCTGCATAATAAATCTACGATGGCAGCAAAATCAAAAAACGAGAAAATTGATGCCTATCCGGTGTCTATTTCGTTTGTTCAAAATGAAAAAGTAACAAATAATCTTGAGCTTGTTGGAACAATTACTGCAAATAATGATGTTGCAATTGTCTCGGAAGCACAGGGCAGGGTGGTAAAAGTATTAGCACAGGTGGGGGATTATAAATCCGCCGGTACGGTTTTATTCCAGCTTGATGATGAACTTAAACTCGAAGCTTACAAAACTGCTGAAGTTGCTTATTTGAAATCTAAAAAGGATTACGAAAGATATGATACACTTTATAAAGGCAAATCTGTAACCGATGCTCAATATGAACAAGCAAAACTTACATTCCAGGCTGCCGAGTCTCAATGCATTTTGGCAAAAAGAGAATATACTGATACAAAAATTACTACCCCTATATCCGGGATTGTTTCTTCACGGATTGTTGATGTTGGTAATTATGTCAACAAGGCATCCGTGGTTGCCAATGTTGTTGATATCTCCAAGTTGAAAGTTAAATTAAATGTCGGCGAAAAGGATGCGTTCAAGCTCAGTACCGGTGATAACGTCGAAATCTCAACTGATGTTTATCCTGGTGTTGTCTTTAATGGCAAGATAGCTTCTATTAGCGCAAAAGCCGATGATGCCCACACATACCCTGTGGAAATTGTTCTGGCAAATCCCAAAGATCATCCCCTTAAATCAGGAATGTTTGGGAGAGTTTCCTTTACTTCAATTCGAAATAATGAATTGCTTGTTATACCGCGGGAAGCTTTAGTTGGAAGTATTAAGGATGCAAAAGTCTTTACTATACAGGATGGTATTGCCAAATTGAAAAATGTTCTAATAGGCAATGCTTACGAAAACTGGCTTGAAATAAAAGGCGGTCTTAATCCGGGTGATAAAATTGTTGTTAATGGACAGAATAATTTGCAGGATAATGATAAAGTTATAGAAACGAAATAAGCAGGAGTTTTTAAGAAAATGACAATAACAGAATTAGCAATTAAACGCCCCACAATTATTGTGGTTATATTTTCAGCTCTTATGGTTTTGGGGTTGTATAGCTTTTCTAAGCTGAACTATGAGCTGCTTCCTAAAATATCACCGCCGGTTATTACAATAGCAACTATTTATCCGGGGGCTTCACCCAATGAGGTGGAAACCTCTGTAACTAAACCTATCGAAGATGCTATTTCAACTCTTGACCAGATTGATGCTGTAACTTCTACTTCCTCTGAAGGAATTTCTTTTGTTACCGTAACATTTGCTCAGGCTGCCGATGTAGATATCGAACTTCAAAATGCACAAAGAAGAGTAAATGCCATAACTTCAGATCTTCCAACTGATGCTAAAACTCCCACTATATCAAAATTTGCTCTCGATGAAATTCCGGTGCTTAGAATGGGACTCACAAGTAATCTCCCTTCAAGAGATTTTTATCAGTTTATTAAAGATCGTATTCAACCTAGATTGTCTAAAATCGAAGGTGTGGGACAAATTAGCCTAGTCGGCGGTGATGAAAGAGAAATTAGAGTCAATCTCGATGCTGATAAAATTCAGTCATATGGACTTTCAATTCTTCAGGTTACCCAGATAATTAAAGCCTCCAACCTTGATTTTCCCACCGGGAAAATTGAGAATTCTAAAAATCAGTTCATCGTTAGGGTAGCCGGTAAATTCAGTTCTGTTGATGCCTTAAGAAATTTGGTTATTGCTAAATCCAAACAGGGCGGCGATATAAAACTTTCTGATTTAGCAGAAGTTCAGGATGGGCAGCGAGATTTTACAAACCTAAGCAGGATAAATGGAATAACTTCTGTTGGAATTATTGTTACAAAACAATCAGACGCCAATTCCGTTGAAGTAAGCAAGCTTGTAAGAAAAGAAATTGCTAAAATTCAATCAGATTATAAAGAACAAAATGTTAAATTTGATATCGCACAGGATGGTTCTCTCTTTACTATAGATGCTGCAAATGCTGTAAAGGAAGATCTTGCCCTGGCAGTTATCCTTGTTGCCGCGGTGATGTTTCTCTTCCTGCACAATATCAGGAATTCATTCATCGTTATGCTTGCAATTCCTGCTTCCCTTATTTCAACTTTCCTTGTTATGTATGCTTTTGGATTCACACTGAATTTAATGACTCTTTTGGGACTTTCACTTGTCGTTGGTATTCTCGTGGATGACTCAATCGTCGTTCTTGAAAATATTTACCACCATCTCGAGAAAGGGGAGAAGCCAAGGGAGGCTGCCCTTAACGGCAGAAATGAAATTGGCTTTGCAGCCCTCGCAATCACTCTTGTCGATGTTGTTGTTTTCGTTCCGCTTGCTTTAACCGGCGGACTCGTTGGCAACATACTTCGTGAATTTGCTGTTGTTGTTGTTATTTCAACCTTGTTAAGTTTGTTCGTTTCCTTCACTGTTACTCCTCTTCTTGCGTCAAGAATCAGCCGCCTTGAAGGGCTGACCAATCGAACTATTATTGACAAATTCGCCATCTGGTTTGAAAAGCAATTTAAACGGTTAACAGCCAATTATATAACAATTCTTAAATGGTCGCTTAATAATAGATGGAAAGTCGTTGCAGCAACTATTGTTCTATTTATTGCCTCGTTCGCTTTACTTCCGGCTGGATTTATTGGATTTGAATTCATGACCCAGACAGATCGAGGCGAGTTTGCAGTTATCCTGGAACTCCCCTCCGGTTCTTCACTTGAAAATACAAATTATATCACCCAGACTGTTGAAAAGAAAATCAGCTCCCTGCCTGAAGTCAGAAAAGTGTTTGTAAATGTCGGTGCATCAAATGAAGGATTTGTCGGTCAATCCTCAAACAATATTTCTGAACTTAACGTAACCCTGAATTCTAAAAATGAAAGGAAAAAATCTACCGATGATATTGGTGAAGAAATTAAAGAATACGTTCAGCAGATTCCCGGTGTTAAGGTGCATGTCAATCCTATAGGAATTTTTGGAACCGCAAATCAATCACCTATTCAGATTGTAGTTAGTGGTCCTAGCCGTGAGGATGTAATGAAAAGCGCTAATATTATTCAGTCGTTTGTAAATAATATTCCCGGCACCTCCGATGTGCGTTTATCTTCGGAAGATGGTAAACCTGAAACCCGTGTTGAAATCGACCGGGAGAAACTCGCTTCTTTCGGTCTATCCATTGCGGATATCGGCACTGCTTTAAGAGTTGCTCTTACTGGCGATGACGATTCTAAATATCGCGATGGTAATAATGAATATAATATCAGGATCGTTCTCGATAAATTTGACCGCTCTAGTATAGCGGATCTCGGAAGGTTAACATTTAATAATATCCGTGGACAATCCGTTCAGCTTCAGCAGTTTGCAAGTATTTACCAAAGCACTGGTCCTACAAAACTCCAGCGCAGAGATAAAATTAATGCGGTCATCATTTCTTCTCAGGTAATCGGACGTCCCAGCGGCAGTATCGGAAATGATATTAAAAGCCAAATGGCAAAAACCCAGCTTCCAAAAGGTGTTCAAATTTCCTATGATGGTGATTTGAAAAATCAAACTGATTCA
>JARLHD010000157.1 GCA_031292435.1 Ignavibacteriaceae bacterium | reverse complement strand
GTAGTGGATAATTGTAAAGGAAGTTAAATATGATAAAACCGATTAGATCAAAAAAGGAATATAAAGCAGCTCTAGATAGGGTTTATAGTTTAATACAGAGTGAACTTAAGGTAAATTCTGATGAATATAATGAACTTGATCTGCTATCGATTCTTGTTGAAAATTATGAGAGAAAGCATTTCCCTATTGAATTGCCTGACCCGGTAGAAGCAATTAAATTCCGATTGGAACAACTTAACCTGGAACCGTCTGCTCTTATATCGATACTTGGGTCAAAGAGCAGGGTATCTGAAATACTCAATAGAAAAAGGAAGCTTAGCTTGGCAATGATTAGAATGCTTCATAATAAATTAAATATTCCAGCCTCTTCATTAATATCAGAATATTCCAAATAATTAATCGGATTTAACAGAGCCGATAAATTGTTTGAGCCCGTACTGCGAGCCGACGAATGTGGAGGAAGTGAAGAGGTGGATGGAGTGAGAGAGATGAATTTTGATCAATTGTTTAGACAAATTTCTCCGGAGGAAATAAGCGACAATGTATTTACGCTGGTAGGGAAAGTTTTTCCGGTTATTACTGCCGGCAAGGAAGATCATTTTAATTCAATGACAGCCAGCGGGGGCGGTTTGGGGATGCTTTTTAAGAAACCCACCACGTGGTGCATAGAAATAGGCATTAATCAATATTAATAATTCATTAGTATTTTAACTGATAATATAATGCGAGGTCATTGACCATGCGGTAGAGTTCGCGATCCATATGGGACCAGGTCGAGATTCCATATCTTCGGACGTCATAGGAAATTATCTTTTCTTTTTTGATATCAATTACGATCTGGGGAGCGATGATTGTGCCATCGTAGATATCATTACTTCCACCAGAATAATGCATCCCCGAAGGGCTAGCACCCGACATGCTCCAAGATCCGTCAATGTCAACCTCAAATATATTTTTTGTCAGGTAGAATCTATTGCAGAGGATAAAATAATTACAATCAGGATGCCGGGATTTGAATATTTTACAGAATTGAGGAATATTGCGCGGTACGGTTAATTCGACTTTAAGGGAATCAGACGGAGAGTAGTAAATGCTATCAATTAAATCAGGCATGTTCAGGGAATCTTTATTTATTCTATGAATGACAAATGGTTTGGGGGCGAAGCCACCTGTTACATTCCATTCTTCACCTTTCATTATCAATTCCAGTTTGTCGTTATAGGTTTTACAGATATACTGTGCAGGGGACAAATTGGTTTTTATTTTTAGTTTATTAAAGGGAGAGAAGAAAGAGGGATAAGCAGTATCGGACAAATAACTTATCTTATATTTTTCGAGGTTGAGGTCATTACCCTTAATTGATTTTACAGCTTTATCTTCTGTAAAATAATAGGTTACGCATGATGTGTCGAGATCCAAGAAATAGATAACATCATGATTTTTGAAATCGCAGTAGATACCGGAGTTTAATTTTGTAAAATCGGATTTGGTGCTTTTGAAGCTGCCCATACATGAAGAGAGAGCGAAGGTTGATAAGAATGCAAGGGAAAGAAGAAGTATTTTCATATTTAATTTTCTATATCTAATTTCAAGGGGCAATTGTTTAATATATTTTTAGAATCAGACTTATAATAATTGTCTGATGATATTGTTAAATAATAATACCCTCTTATCTTATCGCGCCAGGATGAATTAGTTAAATTAGCTACTACTCCCCCAATTAAACCAAAAGCGGCGCCTACATTAGTTTCGTTTACCTGCTTAAAATATGGAATCCCAACAATTCCATCTAACATTTTTTCTTTTGTAATCAGAGTAATATTACCAATATAATTGGCCTTATTAACCTCTGCATTTATTATCGAATTAAAGACCGGAAAACTTTCATACCAATAATCCCCATCTGAGAGCTCTCTTACAATTTTAACCAACCGATATTTACCAGGTTTTACACAGAAGGAGAATTTTTGATCAGAAACCAGTTCTAAATAAATTGGATTATATTCAGGTTCATTCAGTTTTTCTAAATATAATTTTAGTGACATATCCGCGCATTCTTTTTTTTGTATATCTCCATAAACACAGAGATTAGTTGAGTCAATTATGGCTCTGATTTTGGAGTATTCAATAAAAGTAGTATCAGGGGTATCCAAAAAGCTATAAGATTTTCCTACCATAAATACACCTTCCTTATTTTGTTTAACTACTGCACCCATTGAGTAGGAGTATTTATTACCTTTATTAAAAAGGATAACCGGAGCAGGAAATTTATACACTTTTGGAGTAGTAAAACTTCCTTCAATTGTAGTGGTACAGCCGGGGGAATCCTTGAGAGTTAAGAATTGATTTGAAGCGCAACCCAATTGAATAATTACCAGAATGACAAGTGGAAACCATTTGTAAATTTTCATACCTATTCCAACTTCAGCTTGAATAAAAAGTATAAGTAATTATTTTATTGGAATCTTAACTCTTTCACCAATTAACCAAATATTGATATAAAGACATTTAAAGTTATTGGATATTAATTGGAATATCAATTATTCTTAGGAGTAAGCAGGCAAATTTATATAAAAAATTACAGATGAATAAAATATTTAGAAGGAAATGCATATTATTGTATTAGATTTATAATTTTAATAAGAGATTATTTAATGCGGATTTTACGACTATTTATTTTCACGGGGATCTGTTTTATTTTATCCTCCTGTTCAACTTCTTCCTTGCTTGATTATAAAGAGATTGCTGAGAAATATGACCTACCTAAGTCTGTGGAGCAGACCGATTACCCTGAGGCGGATGGCGTTGTTCTTTATTCTACGACAGATAATAAAATGGAGATATCATCAGGTTCTGTAACTACCGAACTGACAATTCACAGGATGAGGAAGCTGTTCAAG
>JARLHD010000156.1 GCA_031292435.1 Ignavibacteriaceae bacterium | reverse complement strand
TACACAATTGCATTTGGCTCATCTTCTGCTTTAGGTTCCTCTTATTTATCTGGCTCTGATAATAATAACTTTTATGCTGGTACGCCGGGTACTAAAAACCTGATTCTCTATGATGGTAATTCCAGTCAGACTCTAACACAATTGAAATCATACCTGGATCCTAAAGATTTAAATTCCGTTACTGTTATGCCGGCTTTTGTTAATAGCACCGTTAAACCATACAACCTTCATATTTCCCCTGGTATTCCTACTCAGCTTGAAAGCGGTGGACAGCCAATTACTTCTCCGCTTGCAATATCTACTGATTATGACGGTGATACTAGATCTGCAACCTTTCCTGATATTGGCGCTGATGAGTTCAATGGAATAAAAGTAGATCTTACAGCTCCATTGCTCTCTTATACTCCTCTTGGCAATGCCGGATCAGGTAATGTAAGAACACTTACAATTACTCTTACTGATCCCTCCGGTGTCCCTGTATCAGGTTCAGGTCTCCCGATACTTTATTGGAAAAAAAATGCAGGATCATATACTGCTGTAACTGCAGCTTCACTCGGTAATAATAATTATTCTTTCTCTTTTGGAGCAGGTACGGTTACAGCTGATGTCGTTTATTATTATATAGTTATGCAGGATCAGGTAGCAACTCCTAATGTCGGATGTTATCCATATAAAGGTGCTGCCGGCTTTACAGCAAGTCCTCCGGCAGTCTCTACTCCTCCTGCAACTCCTTTGAGCTATACCGTTAAGATTGGTATATCCGGTGTTGTAACCGTTGGTTCTGGCGGTAATTATGCTACTCTTTCGGCTCTGTTTACTGCTATAAATAATAGCGTGGTAAACGGAAATATAAATGCTCAGATTATTAGTAATATTACCTCAGGTCAGACAGGAGTTAAACTGAATCAATGGATCGAAGATCCCCCTAACAGCAATTATTCTCTCACAATCCGCCCCGATTCAGAGGTGGTGAGAACTATTTCCGGTGGCTTGGTTTATAATGTATCAGGTTCTGGTCTTATATCTTTGAATGGTGCAAAAAATGTTTCTATAATTGGTGATATTGCATCTCCTGTCACACCTGGAACTTATCTTACTTTCAGAAATACTACTGCCGGAGGTTTGAATCCCTCTGCAAATACATTTTATATAACAAATGGGTCTATCTGCACTATTTCCTATTGTGATATTCAAAATAACTTCCTTGATCCTGCTAACTCTGGTGGAAGTGATATAGATATCGAAAGTGGAACCAATAACGTCACTATTAATAATTGTAAAATTCATGATGCTGTCGCAGATATTATTGGTCTTGTAAAATATGCCCTTTACTCTAACGGGAATAACCAATTAAATATTCTCAATAATAATTTTTATAATTGTGGTGTGGGTATTTATTTGGATGGGGCAGGAAGTGGTGGAATAGTAACTGGAAATAGTTTCTATTATAATGCTTCTCCTACTGCCATTGGTTCTGTAACTCAGGCTGCACTCTGGACTGGCGGTAATGGTTTAGTAGGTGTTGGAGGTTGGAATATTAGTAATAATTATATAGGTGGTTCTGCTCCTCTTTGCGGTGGTACTCCTTGGACTAATACAAGTGTTTATACTCCTGGTGGAACTTCCATTTCATATGCTTTTATGGGTATCGGTTTCAGGGGAAATTCCTCTACTCTTAGTTTAATCCAAAATAATACTATTCAAAATATTGCTTTTTCCTACGGTGATATGTGCGGTATAAGATTCTCAGGTAATATGTCAATTTCAGGAAATACTATTGGAGATCCTGCTAATATTACTAAATTGATCCATGGTACTGATTATGGCTCTAAAGGCTCATTTGGTATTTATGGAGAGAGTAATTCTTCTGGTGTTTTTATCTCAAATATTGAAAACAATACAATAGCTAATCTTTATTGTTGTAATGTTGCTGGTTCAGGTTCTTGCATTATTGCCGGTATGAGATTCGAACAGAACTGCAATGTCCGTAAAAATAAAATGTGGGGATTTGGGTTCCAGTCCGTAGGTGGATCAACTGCACCTGCTTATTTAGGCTTATATGGCATCTATTATTATACATTTCAATCAAATGCTTCCAGTTATGAGATTTCAAACAATATGATATCTCTTCATGCAATTGGTATTGCCTCTCCCGCTATATATGGCATATACGATGCTAGTACCTATAGTTCTGTTCAAATTAATTATTATTTTAACACTGTAGTATTAAACGGTAGTTCTAATGGCGCTAATAACACTTTTGCGTTTGAAAGAACTTCAGCAAATATTATGACTCTTAAGGACAATCTTCTAATTAATAATATAACTGAAGCTGGTACCGGTAAACATTTCGCAATAGCCTCTATTGACCTTACTGGTAATTCTCTTACCTCAGATTACAATAACCTCTATACCGTAGTCCCTGCTAACTTAGGTTCTTATCCTAATACTTCCTCGGTAACAAATCCGGTTACCTTTGCGGGTTGGCAAAGTGTAATAACAGGCGATGCGCATTCCTCTAATGAAATTATTACTACTGTATCCTCTGATGACCTGCATCTTTCAGGACCATCTATAGGTGACTTGGTACTTAGCGGAATTTGGATCAACGGGATTACAACAGATATAGATGGAGATATTAGATTCGGAACACCATACATGGGTGCAGATGAGGTCCCCGGTAGCCCTCTTCCGGTTGAATTAACATCTTTTACTGCATCGGTTAATGGGAAAAATGTCTTATTAACTTGGTCAACCGCTTCCGAAAAGAATGCTTATTATTATAGTATCGAAAGAGCTTCTGTAAAAAATAATATAATTCAGAATGATTGGATAATTGCTGGTGAAGTCAAAGCCGCTGGTAATAGTCTTTCTCCAAAACTATACTCGTTTATTGATAAAAATATATCTGTCGGTAAATTTATATACAGATTGAAAATGGTTGATTTGGATGGTTCATCATCTTATAGCAAAAGCGTGGAATCTGATATTGCAGTCCCGAAAGAATTCATACTTAGCCAGAACTACCCTAACCCATTTAATCCTTCAACAAAGATTGACTATCAGTTGCCTGTTGATTCAAAAGTAGTTATGGAAGTCTTTAACATTGCTGGACAGAAAGTATCTGAATTGGTAAACAAAGAACAATCAGCAGGATACTATACAATAGATTTCGGAACATCTAAACTTGCTTCAGGTGTTTATATCTATCGTTTAGCTGCTGTGGATAAATCTACAGGTCATAATTTCTCGTCAATTAAGAAGATGATATTGCTTAAGTAAAATTCTTAAAATCATCAGGTAATTGAATTCCGAATCCCTTAATTAAAGAAGCTGTTTTTCTAAAACAGCTTCTTTTTTAATAATATAACTGCTTAAGATTTCTAGCAATAATGATCAAAAATAAATAAAATATATTTTTCGTCATTTCTTGAAAATTCCACCTAATCATTGTAAGGACGAATCTTAAATGACTTATATATATTGGTGGACACAAACCGGATGATATATTAACTGACCGGTAAGTCATATTCTAAGTGTCCTATCTCTTATTCGGTTTTTCTTTTTATAACTACTTAATTATATTAGTTTTATTAAATTCATTTACAATCAAAAGTAACCATAATCAATGACTGAAAAGTATCAGGTTGCAATTTTAGGAGGGGGTCCCGGTGGATACGTTGCCGCTATCAGAGCTGCCCAGCTTGGATTCAAAACTGCTTTAATCGAAAAGGATAATTTAGGTGGAATTTGCCTTAATTGGGGCTGTATTCCGACTAAATCCCTCCTTAAAAATGCTGAATTATATGACCTGATGAAAAACCATTCCTCTGATTTCGGTATTAAAATGCAGGCTCTTGAATATGACTTTACTCAAATAATTAAAAGAAGTAGGAATATTTCTGACCGGATAGTCAAAAATGTCGGATTCCTTATTAAAAAAAACAAAATCGATCATTTAAAAGGCTTTGGAAAACTCTCCACCTCCAATAAAATAGATATATTCAACCCCGATAATAAAATTATCAGTTCTATCACGTCAGATAATATCATTATCGCTACCGGCGCCAGACCAAAAGATATTCCATCCATTCCTGTAGACCACAAAATGATCATCACAAGTACCGAAGCAATGAATTTACCCGAACAGCCTAAAGAATTAATTATAATCGGTGCAGGTGCAATAGGTGTTGAGTTCGCTTATTTCTATTCCGTTCTTGGCACTAAAGTCACTCTTATTGAAATGATGGATTCCATCCTCCCCATAGAAGATAAAGAAGTCTCCCTTACTCTCGATAAAAGTTTCAAAAAAAGAGGTATCGAAATATTAACAAATGCTTCTGTCCAAAAAGCCGAAGTAAAAGGCACTCAGGTAAATGTATCTGTATCTGTTAATGGCTCAGTCAAAGAATTAACTGCTGATAAAGTCCTTTGCGCAGTCGGTGTTACTGGAAATGTCGAAGGCTTCGGTCTTGAGAACCTTGGCGTTGAGCTATTCAAAAATCATATCAAGGTTAATAAATCAGATTACTCAACTAACATTAAAGGTATATTTGCAATAGGCGATGTCATCGGTCCTCCCTGGCTCGCTCATGTTGCCTCTGCCGAAGGTATCCACTGTGTTGAAAAAATAAAAGGATTAACCCCGCCCGATATAGATTATGATAACATCCCTGGCTGTACTTATTGCCAGCCTCAGGTTGCTAGCATTGGACTCACTGAACAGAAAGCGAAGGATGCAGGTTACGAACTCAAAATAGGAAAGTTCCCCTTCATGGCAAGTGGAAAAGCTTTTGCAATAGGCGAAAGGGAAGGCTTCGTTAAATTAATTTTCGATGCTGAATATGGCGAACTCCTTGGTGCCCATATCATTGGTTCGGAAGCTACAGAAATGATCGCAGAACTTGCTATGGCTAAAACTCTCGGTGCAACCGCCGAATCTATCATAAAAACAGTCCACGCTCATCCTACTTTATCCGAATCCGTTATGGAAGCCGCCGGCGTTGCATATAATGAGGCTATCCACATTTAAGCCCTATGAAAGAATTAATATATAGTGACCTTCAAATCATCGATTATAAAGAAGCGTGGGATCTTCAAAAGGATATCTTTGATCTCAGGTATAAAAAGGAAATCCCCGATGTCCTTCTTCTTCTCGAACATCCTCATACTTATACTCTTGGAAGAATCGCCGATAAAGCTCACCTCATCGGCTCGCAGGAGTATCTCGATCAAAACCACATTTCCGTTTATGATATCGATCGTGGTGGCGATATAACCTATCATGGTCCCGGTCAGATTGTCGGCTACCCTATAATAGACCTCAACCAATGGCATAATGATACTCATAAATACCTGCGTGGTCTCGAAGAAATTATTATGAATACTCTTTCTGAATATGACATCTTTGCAATTCGCGATTCTGATCATACAGGCGTTTGGATAGGTAATAGGAAAATTGCAGCAATCGGCATTAAGGTTAGCCGTTGGATTACTATGCATGGCTTCGCATTCAATATAAATTCTGATCTTTCTTTCTTTAACGGCATAATTCCCTGCGGAATATTTGATAAGGATGTTACTTCATTAAGTAAAGAACTTAACCGCAAGGTTGACCTAACCGAAGTAAAAAATAAACTCGTAAATAATTTTGTCCGGTTCTTCGGATATGATTCCTTCAATACACTATTAAAAGAAGAAGTTTTATCTTTACATCTTTCTGCTAAAGGATCATAATGGCAAAAAAGAATTCAATCAATAATGAAATGGTAGAAACTGTAAATCATAATATTAACAACCATAATGGTCACGGACCCGGAAAGGAGATGCTTCGCGATCTCCGGATTATGCTTCTTGCCCGTGCAATCGATATTAAAGCCATGAACCTGCTTAGGCAGGGTAAGACTTTCTTCCATATCGCAGGTTCAGGTCATGAGGCTATTCAGGTTGTTGTCGGTACTTCTCTCAATCCTAAAAAAGATTGGTTCTTCCCTTATTATCGCGATCTTACAGTTGCTCTGTCTCTCGGTGTTACTCCCTATGAATTCTTTCTTCAGTGCTTCGCCAAAGCTGGTGATCCCTCAAGTGGTGGGCGTCAGCTTCCGGGACATTGGGGACATTCTAATATCAATATCCCCTCCCAGTCTAGCCCTACAGGTACCCAATACCTTCAGGCTGTCGGAACTGCCCTCGCTTCAGTTAAGACAGGTAATCCCTATATAACTTATGCAAGCAGCGGTGAAGGTACTACTAGTCAGGGTGAATTCCATGAAGCAATTAACTGGGCTAGCAGGGAAAAACTTCCTCTCCTGTTTGTAGTTGAGAATAATAAATTCGCTATCTCTGTTCCGGTTAGTATCCAGAGTGGCGGTAAAGCTCACTCTATTTCAGAAATGATGGCTGGCTATGATAACCTCCTTAGATTAAAAATAGATGGAACAAACTATCTTGAATGTAAAAAATATGTTAATCAGGCATTGGAGTACATTAGAAGTGGACTTGGTCCTGTTCTTCTTGAAGCTGAAGTTGTCCGCCTTCAGTCTCATTCCTCCTCTGATGATCAGCGGAAATATAGAGACCCTAAAGACCTGGAGGATGATCTTAAAAAATGTCCTATCGAGTTTCTATCTAAATATATGATAGATAATGAAATTATTTCGAAAAAAGATTATGAGGATCTGAAAAAAGGAACCACTGATGAAATAAATAAAGCCGCCGATAATGCAATCCTTGCACCTGACCCCAAACCTGAAACTGCTCATAAATATGTCTTTGATGAAAGCGGATTCAAAGATTCTCTCGATTATGAAAATTCTACGCCTTCTGGTTCTAAAATAGTCATGGTCGATGCAATTAACCATGCCCTTAATGAGGAACTCGAATACAATAAAAAGATGTTTATTTTTGGTGAAGATATCGCTGATTCTAAAGGGGGAGTATTTACAGCCACTAAAGGTCTCTCTACTAAATATGGCAGTCAACGGGTTTTTAATTCTCCTCTTGCCGAGGCAAGTATAGTGGGTGTTGGTGTCGGTATGGCCCTTGCTGGATTCAAACCTGTCGTTGAGATTCAGTTTGCCGACTATATATGGCCTGCCTTTATGCAGATAAAAGATGAGCTCGTTACTTATAGGTATAGATCAAATAATAATTGGACTGCACCCGTAGTTATCAGGGTTCCTGTAGGTGGTTATATTCATGGCGGCCTCTATCATTCTCAGAATATTGAATCGATCTTCGCTCATGTCCCTGGTTTATATATCGCATTTCCTTCAAACGCCGCTGATGCTAAAGGTCTGTTAAAAACAGCATGCAGGTTAAATGACCCTGTCCTTTTCCTTGAGCATAAAGGATTATACCGCCAAAGTTTTGCTACAACCCCTGAACCGGATGATAATTACCTTATCCCGTTCGGAAAAGCAAAGGTTGTTAGAAAGGGGACAGATCTCACTGTAATCTCTTATGGCGTCTGCTTATGGGACTCCCTGTTTGCTGCAAAAAAACTTGAGGATGAAGGATATTCTGTCGAGGTTATCGATATAAGAACTATTATACCTCTCGATGATGAAACAATATTTAATTCTGTTAGGAAAACAAATAAGGCAATTGTTATTCATGAGGATAATTTAACCGCAGGCTTTGGTGCTGAAATAGCAGCAAGGATAAGCGATAATTGTTTCCGTTTCCTTGATGGTCCGGTTAAAAGAATTGCAGCTAAGGATTCTCATATACCTTATTCTTCTATCCTCGAAAATGAAATTTTACCTAATAGAAAGGTTGTGTATAAAGGTATTAAAGATTTATTGGAATATTAATTATTATGAATGAGTCTGTTCTAAAAAGGCAAGAATGTCATTCTGAAGGAGTAAAGCGGAGAATGTCATTCTGAAGGAGCAAAGCGGAGAATGTCATTCTGAAGGAGCAAAGTGGAGAATGTCATTCTGAAGGAGCAAAGCGGAGAATGTCATTCTGAAGGAGCAAAGCGGAGAATGTCATTCTGAAGGAGCAAAGATGAGAATGTCATTCTGAAGGAGCAAAGATGAGAATGTCATTCTGAAGGAGCAAAGCGACTGAAGAATCTATTTATTTATAACAACTTAGGGATTCTTTATTTCGCTCAAAATGACAAATATGAGTTTTATGGCCACACTGCAAATCTACTAAAATATAGAAGGAATTGAAAATGGATATTACAATGCCCAAAATGGGCGAATCTGTCATGGAAGGAACCATTATCAAATGGTATAAGAAAGTAGGGGATAGGGTCGAAAAAGATGAGCCCCTCTTTGAAATTAGTACCGATAAAGTCGATACTGAAATCCCTTCCCCTGCAGAAGGTACTTTAACTGAAATTATGGTGGCTGAACAGGAAACTGTAGAAATTGATACAGTGGTTGCAAGGATTGAAACAGATAATCCTCTAATAACAAGAACTCCTAAATCAGAATCTTCTGGTATGAAACCTTCTGAACCACATCCTTCAGGAACTAAATCTTCTGAATCAAATATCTCTGGTATAAAGTCTCCCGAATCTAAACCCTCGGTTTCTCAACCCGCTAAATCCGAACCTCCATCTCAACAAGGTTCTATGCATGATAATTTTGCTTCCGCCATTCCGGCTATTGAAGATGATGAGGAGATTGGTTTCTTATCCCCGCTCGTTCTTAATATAGCTAAAACTGAAAAAGTCAGTTATGAAGAACTTAAATCAATTAAAGGAACTGGTCTGGAGGGCAGGGTTACTAAAAAGG
Source organism: Ignavibacteriaceae bacterium (assembly GCA_031292435.1). Lineage (GTDB taxonomy): Bacteria > Bacteroidota > Ignavibacteria > Ignavibacteriales > Ignavibacteriaceae > Fen-1301. Next base: position 80 of record JARLHD010000156.1, on the reverse strand, counting down.
ATATCCTTACTTATATAGATAAAAAGAAACACTTGGACATAAAACCTTCACATCCTTCTTCTCAACCGTCAAAATCGGAT
>JARLHD010000155.1 GCA_031292435.1 Ignavibacteriaceae bacterium | reverse complement strand
TTTCCTTTTCCCGATAAGTAAAAAAGAGGTTTTACCCCAACAGGGTCTCTGGCAAGCACGAGCTCGCTATCGCAGGCATATGCCAGGGCATAGTCTCCATTTACTGAGGAAAGTACGGAAAAGACAGCGTCTATCGGCTTATTTCCTTCCTTGATTCGAGTTTCTATTAAGGAAAAAAGCACGCATGTATCGGAATCTGTTTTAACTCCTGATTCTACTGCAAGCTCCCTGAAATTGAATATTTCTCCGTTGAGTACGAGAGCCCCTTTTCCGACTAGAGGTTGGGGCATATCTCCTGTGATTTTAAGCAAGGTGTTCCCCATGCTCAGGTTTTCGGCCTGATATATTCCGCAGGCATCAGGTCCCCTGTGCTGCAGGGCTGCAAGCATTTTTTTAACTTTTGTATCTATTTCAGGAGTTCCGGCTGCTCCTGCTATTCCGCACATGATTACTCCTTTTTACTTTTTGTAGATGTATACACGCACTCTGTCTCTATTTATTATTTTGCCATTTCCTAAGCTTGCCTATAGGAAAACAGAAACATGATCCCGGAGATCAGGTCAGCAAGAGAGAAAGTAAACTGAGTAGAATAGATCAACCAAGGAGAATAGATCAACCAAGGAGAATAGATCAACCAAAGAGAATGATCAACCAAAGAGAATAGATCAACGTATTCATTCAGCACCATTATTCCTAACTTATTTTTCTGCTACACTCAATGCTGATAATTTTCATATTGATTTTTATAAAATCATAGCTTGTGTTTCTCTTGAAGCGTGAAGATATTTTAATTCTTTGTCATTCGAATCCTGAGATCATCGCTGACCATATAATAAGTCTCAATGAACATATTGTAGGTTTCAATGAACATATTGCTGGTCTTAATGAATATATTACAGGTCTCAATGAACATATAGCGGATCTCAATAAGCATGTCGAGAGTCTAGAATCCGAATTAAATGATGCCAAAGAAGAAATTCGAAATCTAAAGTCTCTTTTGAATCAGAACAGTCAAAATAGCAATAGACCACCTTCTAGTGATTCTTTTGTCAAGAAGAAGACTCAGAACGATGAAAAAAAGAGTGATAGACTTCCTGGAGGTCAGAAAGGACATCCTGGCTCTACACTAAAGGTTTTTGATTCTCCTCATGAAATCATTAATCACTGCCTCTGTAACTGTAAGTATTGCAGTCATAGCTTATTGCAAACTGAAGTAAAAGATTATGAGAAACGGCAGGTAGTTGACATTCCTGCCCTAAATTACATAGTTATTGAGCATCGAAGTGAGATCAAGGAATGTCCTTACTGTGGTCTTATAAACAAGGCTAATTTTCCAGACAATGTAACGAAAAAAGTTCAATATGGTCCCAGAGCCTTCTCATTTGCTGTTTATCTGCGGGATTTTCAATTAATACCTTATGGGCGAATCTCAAGAGCTTTCAAGGATCTTTTTGGATTGACAATGAGCCCAGCTACGGTAAAGAGTGCAGAAAACAAGTGTTTCCATAATATAAGGGAAGTAACAGATCAAATAAAACAGAGATTGATTAAAAAAGATGTCATCCATTGTGATGAAACAGGAATGCGAGTAGATGGACATAATGATTGGTGTCATGTTGCTTCAACGGATAAATTGACTTATTATTTCCATCATAGAAGTAGAGGATCAGAAGCCATGAATGATGAAATATTACAAGAATATAGGGGGATAGTTGTTCATGACTTCTGGAGTTCCTACTTCAAATATCCAATGTGTAAACACGCGATGTGCAACGCACATCTTAGGAGAGAACTTAAAGGAGTCCATGAAAACTTTAAGCAAGATTGGGCTCAAGAGATGAGTGAATTTCTTGCAGAATCAAAAAAATATATAGATGAGATAAAGAAACTTGGGAATGAAATAAAGGGAGAAGAAGTTGAAGCACTAAAAAAAAGATATGATAGAATCATAATGAAAGGGATTATGGAAAATCCTCCACCATTAATGCCGGAAAGTCGAAAAGGAAAGAGAGGAAGACCTAAACAAAGTAAAGCAAAGAATCTACTAGACAGATTCATAAAATTCAAAGAGGAAATCTTGAGGTTTATTACTGACTTGAAAGTACCTTTTGAAAACAATCAAGCGGAAAGGGATCTCAGGATGGTAAGGGTTCAACAAAAGATATCGGGAACTTTTCGAACACCACAAGGAGCGGATGCTTTCTGCAGGAACAGGGGATACATCTCTACAATAATGAAGAATATGATGTCTGTGATAGACTCACTTTTTGCAGCGATTAAAGGTAACCCAACAATACCTGACTGATTACTTTTTTATATATTTAAGCTGAATTTTTACGAAAAGTAAATCAAAAACAGCTAAAAGTATAAGAAAAGTAAAGCCCGAAGGCCTTACTCTAATTATTTACAGTAACTCGTTTACAATACTTTATTTACGGCACTTTGTTTATTTTGCAAGGTTGTAGTTCTGGTTTACGATTTTAAGGGCACAGTAGTTACCGCACATAGTACAGGCATCGGTATCTTCTGGTGCTCTGCTTTTCCGAACTTCTCTTGCATGTTCGGGATCGATTGCAAGGGAGTACATCTTTTCCCAGTTGAGATCTCTTCTGGCTCTTCCCATGTCAAGGTCTCGCTGTTTTGCTCTGTCAGGGTACTTTACCATATCTCCTACGTGAGCTGCAATCTTAGATGTCTTGACCCCGGTGATGACATCTTCAAGATTTGGAAGGGCAAGGTGCTCTGCAGGAGTCACATAGCATAGGA
>JARLHD010000014.1 GCA_031292435.1 Ignavibacteriaceae bacterium | reverse complement strand
TCTCCGCTCCATCCGTTATCCAGGGTATCAGGTCTTATCTTCTGTAACATATTCCTTGGAGTCTTCCTGGACCAGAATATACTGCAATGCTTTCCTATTATCTCATCTTCTTTGTAACCATACATGTTACAAAAAGCTTCGTTTACATATAAAACATTATCATTAAGATCTGTTATGTTTACCCCTTCTTTAATACTTGCTATCGTGTGCTCAAATAGCTTTATCCTTTCCTCTGTCCTCTTTTTTACAGTAACATCCCTGAAACTCCAGACCCTTCCGATAACTTCCTTGTCTGCAAACTGCGGTTTGGAATATCTCTCATATATCCTTCCATCCTTAAAGTATAACTCATCAAAGCTCTCTTCCAACGGATTTGAATATAAAGTCTTAATTCCTTCTAAAAATGTCTCCGGGTTCTCAAGCTGATCAACAACATAGTTTATAAGAGTTGAATCATCTTTAGTCTCCATGATTGATTGAGGTATTTTCCATAATTCAAGGAACTTAATGTTGGATTTTGCTACCTTTCCTTCTAAATTAACTATTAAAATACCGTCTACCGTTGCATCCAATGCTGTATCAAGTATGGATATTGCCTCGGCTCTCTCCTTTTCCAATAATTCCCTTCGCTCTATTTCATCATTTATCCTTGAATGATAATTTACCAGGTATTTGAGAGCAATCCGGGCAAGAATTACAGTTACAATTGCAGCAAATAGATTTGTGATCCAATGTGATTCCCAGAGCGTCATATCAGGATCTAAAAGTTGCTTTAACCCCTGCATTATAAACATAACAATAAACATTATTATAAAGGAAAGCACTAAGAAGAGTGAGATGTATCTTTTGCTGTTCTTATGTGGGAAATCTAAAAACATATATTCCGTCCTAAACCTTCTGAAAGTAATTTCAGATCACACCCCTAATTATGATTAAAATTTAACACAAAATCAACTAATTATTCCTAAATTATTTATACTTATAGTAAATAAATTATGCCCGGTCTCGTATTAAATAAAAAAGCCGGATTAGTATTACCAATCCGGCTTTTAATTTTGAAAGATTTGAATATTATTTAAGTAGAACCATCTTCAGCATACTTGTAAAGTTGTTACCGGTCCCCTTTTCTGTTGCCATAAAGCGGTAAATATATATTCCGGACGCAAGTTTAGCGGATAATGAGCTGAAATTCACACTATAATATCCTGCCTGCTGATCCTGATTTACTAAATTCACTACTTTTTGACCGGTTATATTATAAACATCCAGCAGAACTTTAGCATCAACAGGAATTTCATAATCTATTTTAGTGCTTGGATTAAATGGATTAGGGTAATTCTGATTGATAGAGAACTCCTTTGGAAGTGCTATTTCAACCCCGGTTACTTTGCTATATTTAAAGGAACCGTCATTATCAATTATCTTTAACCTGTACTGATATTTGCCTGCCTGAAGATTCTTGTCTGAAAATGAATAATTCAGAGCTGAAAGGCTTGTACCAGCTGCCTTCATCACTCCTGTTGTAGTCCATGCTGAAGCTGAACCATTAGCATTCAAATCAGTACGTTCTATTTCAAATTCCCTGGTATTTACTTCAGTTTTGGTTTCCCAGATTAAATTTACTTCCCTTCCTGTCGTACTGGCTGAAAATGATGTAAGCTCTACAGGAAGAACAGGGTTAGCTAATTTATTTATGAACATAGCAGTATCGGTTATGTCTGTATTTATTCCTCCCGTTTCTGCCGGCAGATAAACAGATAATTTAGTGGGATAACTCCCCAATACTGAACTATAATTCCATGATATATTCAGATTTTGTTTAAGGAAAGGAGCACTATTAGTCAGCCTCATTCTGCCAATTCTATTACCCGATCCCATACCTGAGATATTTGGTCCTGTCCCCGGACCGTTAGCAGGCAATTTAGCTGATATCTTTACTAACCCGGCAGTGGCAGTGTTAACATTGCTATAGGCTTGCCCGCTTGTAATAAATTCAGTATCAGCAGATCCAGTTACCCAGCTTGCAGTAATGGTTCCACCATTTTTAACAGCATTACTATAGGTTAGTCCCATTTGAATTCCCCCTAACTGCATTGGCGCAGTACCGGTATTCAGTATAAATATATCAAACTCATACACATTAAGTGATTTCAAAGTATCATTTGCCAGGGTGCATGAATATGTGGGAGTCTGACTATATAAAACTGTTGAGGATAAACTAATAATAAATAGAATAATAAGTACCGGAACCGGGATTATTTTTCTCGTTAACACTAATCTACCCTCTGAAAACTTATTTACTTAAGAAGCATCATCTTTTTAATAGATGAAAAAGATTTACCTGTCACCTTATCAACAGCTGTTACCTTATAAATATATACTCCGGAAGCTATACTTCTGTACAAAGAATATGAGCTGAAATTAACTGTATAATAACCGGCAGACTGTTCTTCGTTTACAAGCTGTCCTATCCTTTCGCCTGTAATATTGTAAACTTCTAATGTAACGCGGGCATCATTAGGCAGACTGTAATTGATCCTTGTCGATGGATTGAAAGGATTAGGATAATTCTGGCTTACTTCAAATGTCTTTGGTAATGTAACTTCTGTTCCAATAACTTCACTATATTTATAAGATCCGTTATTATCAACTAACTTTAACCTGTATTGATATTTCCCCGCCTGTAAGTTCTTTTCGGTATAAGAATATGACTTTGGAGAATTGGTGTTACCTGAAGCCGGTACAGCACCTACAAATCCCCATGCTGCAGGGGAACCATTAGTACTCACCAGACTGCGTTCAATTTCGAACTTATTGCTGTTTACCTCTGTTTTGGTAGTCCAGCTCAAATTAACCTGTCTTTCATTCACATTAGACTTAAACGAGTTAAGTTCTATCGGCAGTGTTTCATTTATAACAGATAAAGCAAAAAAATCCGTTCCTGTATTTGCCGATCCTGTCCCGCCTAAGAGAGTATTGACTGTACCGACATATGCATTAACTTTTGTAGCATAAAGTGTAAATTCCCAAGCAATATTCATTAAAGAACCGGTGGCAAATCCGACATCACTTGTCAATCTTAATCTACCTATTTTTGTACCCGGGGCAACATTAGAAATCATTGAACCATTACCTGCTCCCGGAGGAGTATTACCGGCAATTTTAATAACTCTTAATGCACCTGATACAGAAGTAGCATTAAAGACATTGTTGATTTGAGCCGTATTTGTTAATTGACTTGATCCCGGTACATATGATGCAACTAAAGTTCCACCATTTACAACAGAATTATTTATAGTGAATCCCATCGATAGTGCTGCTAATTGAATAGGCGCAACATCTCTGCTTAGCATATATATATCAACCTCATAAACGGTGCCTGATACTTGAACGTCATTGGTAAGTGTGCAGGTAAAGAGTGGTTGAGCAAAAGATGCAGGTAAACATATTAATATGAATACTACAGCCAACATAATTGAGTTTAATAATTTGTGTCTCATTTTATAATTCCATTTAAGTAATTAAATATTTTTATGGTCTTATACATACATATTTCATACATATTCATATAAATAATTTATTTGTTTACTGTACTGTTTTTTTGACCATTACTCTTTATAGTACGTTTTGCTGCTATACCTGGTGCTCCCGGCGGAATCTGCTTCTGAATAAAATTGTAATTATTATTATCAACAAATGTATAATCACCACTGGAAATAATACCATCACCATCCAGGTCATTCACGGCATGGTAATCAAAATTAAAGTTATCGTTGTCTATTCCTGTATAATCACCTGATGTAACAAGACCATCCTGATCAAGATCGCCACTATAAATACAATACTTGCCGTTATGAATTGCAAGAGGTGCATTGCTTCCGTCTGTAAATGCTTTATCAAGACCTGTTGTAAAATCATAACTAAGTGTACCGGAAGAGAAACTATGTGCAGTAGCGCTCCATGTTTCTATTGTATTAAAAGACTTAACTACGATATAGTATTGTGCACCGTTAACTGCAGTTGAAAATGTGAATGTACCAGCTCCCGTTGAACTTAATGCAGCTGTTTTTGTATCAACTAATGCTAATGTATTTCCATCGTGTAATTCAACAGTAAGCGATGGTGTCATAATTGATCCTCCGACATACAATGCTTCCACTAATGCTGTAAGAGTTAAAGTGCATTTATTATTTCCGGCATTTGCTAATGTATTCAGAAACGATGCCTGGTTTGTAATGTCTGTATTTATTCCTGCGACATAAGCTGATATCTTTGTCGAATAATTACTGTAATTCCATGTGGCAGATAAAGGATTGGCGGCAAAAGGAACAGTATTTGTAAGTCTTAATCTTCCAACTCTTGCACCGGGAGCAACATTTGGAATTATTGTACCGTTTCCATGTCCTTCCGGCTGAAATGAAGCTATCTTTATATTTCCTTTTGCAAATGGAGCCGGTACGCAGAGCTGTCCGTTAACCGGAAATACAGGATCCGTTTTCCCTGTTACCCAGGCAGCCGTTAATGTTCCATGATTTAATGCTAATGTATCATATGTAAGTCCTATCTGAAACCCGCCAAGTTCAAAAGCAGTTGTACCTGTTCTGAGCAGATAAACATCAAACTCATACACATTACCCGGGGCATAAAGAGTATCATTTGCGAGCGTACATGTATATGTGGGGCTTTGAGAGAAGGATCCCGGCATATATAAACCGGTTATGATCAGAGCCATTAAAAAAGAGAACAGTAAATTATTTCTCATTGATTTCTCTGCTTTAACTTTTTATAAACAATTTTTATTTATCAACGCTATTATCTATTTATTCACATTAAAATCTGCTAAATAGCTCCTATAATATATCCAAATCACCATTAAAATACCATACTTATGATGTAAAAAAATAAAAAAAGCCGGATAAGCAGAACCTATCCGGCTTTAGAAAAGTAATGTTCAGAAAATTACTTAAGAAGCATCATTTTCTTAATTAAAGAGAAATTTTTACCTGTTGCATTATCAGTGGCAATCATACGGTAAATGTAAACACCTGAGGATAATTTAGAACCGAAATTTACGGTATAATATCCTGCTGATTGTACCTGGTTTACCAATTCAATTACTTTCTGTCCTGCGATGTTGTAGACATCCATGATTACTTTTGCATCTACAGGTACCTGATAATCTATCTTTGTAGTTGGATTAAAAGGATTAGGATAATTCTGGCTTAAGCTAAAGTCTTTTGGTATAGCAACTTCGGCAGACTCTACAGAGCTGTATTTGAATGAACCGTTATTGTCAACCATTTTCAGCCTGTACTGATATTTCCCTGCCTGCAGATTCTTATCTGTATAAGAATACTTTTTAGGTGAATTACTTGTTCCGGCTGCTTTTAAGTCTCCAACAGCTACCCATGTAGAGGTAACATCTTTCGTAGTGACTGTAGAACGTTCGATTTCATATTTATTGCTATTGATTTCTGTCTTAGTTTCCCAGTTCAGGTTAACTTGTCTCCCGTTTACATTAGATGTAAATGTTGATAGTTCAACCGGAAGAACTGTATTTATTATACGCGTTCCAGTGCTGTTAATATTAGTATTAGTTCCATTTACATATGCATTAAATGACCAAGCATATGTTGAGTTTGTCACTGTATCAATATTTATAGGGGTAACCCATGCAACAGTATTTTTAATTTGTAATCTTCCGATTCTTGTTCCCGGAGCTACATTAGAAATCAGTGAACCACTTCCGGCTCCAGGAGGAGTCTTACCAGCAACTTTTATAACTCTAAATGTACCTGATATAGTGGTTGCATTAAAGGAAGTAGGAATCTGTGCAGTATTAGTCAATTCACTTGATGCAGCAACGAATGATGCGGTTGGAGTTCCGCCATTTAGCGCGGCATTATTAATTGTAAGTCCAAGCGATACAGCTGCTAATTCAATCGGGTTTACGTCGGTACTTAGAAATATAACATCAACTTGATAGGTATCGTTCGTAACACTAGTTGTTGTAAGAGCATCATTTGCCAGATAATAATTCCATGTTGGGTTTTGTGAAAAATTAGCCGGCACATACAATAAAACAAATAGAAACATTATAGAAAATAGAATTTTAGATCTCATGAGTTCATCTCCTTCAAGTTATTTTTCATTTAATAAATGATTTTATAATTATCTAAGCAGCCTAAAAGTAATATAATAATACTTATAATTACCCAAATTAACATGTGATATATAATACACGCTAATTTAATACTACTTAAGAAGCATCATCTTCTTAATTGAAGTAAAAGACTTCCCGGTAGCGTTATCTACAGCATTTATCTTATAAATATAAACACCCGATGCAACACTTCTGTTAAGAGCTGATGAGCTGAAATTTACAGTGTAATAACCTGCAGACTGTTCCTGATTTACAACCTGTCCAATCCTCTCACCTGTAATATTATAAACATCTAATGTAACTTTCGAATCAAACGGAAGACTGTAATCTATCCTGGTTGATGGATTGAATGGATTTGGATAATTCTGGCTTAATTCAAAGTTCTTTGGTAATGTAATATCACTTTCAATTACATCACTAAGTTTAAAAGATCCGTCATTATCAATCGTTTTAATTCTAAATTGATATTTTCCTGCCTGTAAGTTCTTTTCGACAAATGTATATTTTTTAGGAGTAGTGCTTGTACCTGATGCCTGAACACTTCCAACTGATTCCCAGGTGATTGAGGCATCTTTTGCGCCTACTAAAGAGCGTTCAATTTCAAATTGTTTAGCGTTTACTTCAGTCTTTGTTTCCCAGCTAAGATTTATGTCTCTTCCGTTTACATTAGATAAAAAAGAAGTAAGTTCAACCGGAAGCAATCCACTATTTAAATTCTTAATGAATGTCCCGCTTGAATTAATATTAGTGTTTATTCCGCCGACATATGCATTTAAACTCCAGTTATATGTTGAATGCATTGATGTATCAATATTATTTGGAGAGGTTATTACCCAATCAACACTATTCGTAAGTCTTAATCTGGCAATTTTTGTACCCGGAGCAACATTTGAAAGCAGAGAACCATTCCCCGTTCCCGGAGGTGTCTTACCTGCAATTTTTATAACTCTCAAAGCATTGTTGCCTGTACCTATTACAGTAGTTGTATTAAAGGAAGTAGGAATTTGTGTAGTATTTGTCAATTGACTTGATGACGGAACAAATGACGCAGTGAGTGTACCACCATTTAAAGCATTATTATTAACCGTAAATCCCAGCGATATTGCTGCTAATTCAATTGGAGCAGTATCAGTGCTGAGTATAATAACATCAACTTCATAAACCATATGCATATCCCAGGAGTCACTTGCGAGAATTAAATTAAAAGTAGGGTTTGCCGGATATGAAGCGGGTATATATAAAAACACAAATAATAATACTGACAGTATAGAAAACAGAATCTTTGATTTCATTTATTCATCTCATTTAATTTTAATTTTTAATACTATAAATTTATACTTATTAAAACTTCCCATTAGAAACTTTAATAAGTATAAAATTTAATTTAATTTTTGATCTGAATATTTAAGCAAGCCTATTGTGTAATTAGTCAGCCGGTAAAAGATACCGGCTGACCCTGAACAAAAATTGAATTACTTAAGTAACATCATCTTCTTTATTGAAGAGAAATTCTTTCCTGTAGCTATGTCGCTAGCTGCTAAGCGATAAATATAAATACCGGATGATAACTTAGTTGAACCGAAATTTACTGTATAATAACCAGCTGACATCTGCTGATTAACTAATTCCATAACTTTC
>JARLHD010000154.1 GCA_031292435.1 Ignavibacteriaceae bacterium | reverse complement strand
TCCCATTCCATACATCCCCTTTGCAATAAAGACCTGGTATTAATATCATTGGCGCTCCTTTCCCTTCAATTTTAACAGAAAAGGATTTTGTGTTTTGTGCTGATATAATCCCTGAACCTAAAACTAAACCTAAAATCAATACCGCAATTACTTTTTTCATGTTAGTTCTAATTTATGTGAGTAAATATTTATAAAAAGATATACATTTTTCTGAATTACTCCTATTGCCTGCTCCACACTTTCTCATCCATTCCTTCCGCTCCTTTATTTGCATTTCCAATGAATATCTTTTATATCCTCACCTTCTCCATTTATTCCAATGCAAATCATATTTAAAAGTTTAATCTTAAAATAAAATGCGACTGAAATATCAGGTCTAACTATATGGCAAATAAGGTCTTACACCTATAGTATCCCCATCCCCATATCTATAGGTTAAAGCTTAGAATTTATATTATTAACTATCAAAAAGAGTTCTCATGAAAATTCTATTACTTCTCTTTTTATTCCTGTTCGCTGATCTTGTCTTTTCTCAAACCGCTGTTGCTCCCGTAAATATCGGTGGTATATATCAGATTGCTAGTCTCGAAAATCTTTATTGGATATCTGCTACTGATGCTGCAGTACCTAGTCCTTCTCAATCAACCAGATGGAATTATCATTATGCTCAAACTGCAGACATTGATGCTTCCTCTACTTCTACTTGGTTCCCCGATGGTTCCGGTGGATATTATGGCTGGTCCCCTATAGGTACGGCTAACCCGTCGTTTTCAGGTAATTATAACGGGCAGGGACATACTATTTCCAACTTATATATCAACCGCCCGGCCGCAGGCTATGTTGCATTTATTGGTTATACTACTGTTTCGTTATGTTCTGTTTCAAATCTTGGGCTTGTTAACGTTAATATTACTGGAATGAATATGGTCGGTGGTCTGCTTGGATATAGTACCGCCGGCGTTACTAACTGTTATACAACAGGAATTATAAATGGGCAGTCACAGGTCGGCGGTATTATAGGGCATCATCTTGGTTCGGGTGCTAATACCATAACCAATACATTTACTACTTGTACTGTCTATTGTACCGGTACAAGCGGTGCGTTCGCAGGATTTATTAGCAGCAGCAGCGTGATTAAAAATTGCTATTCCCGGGGAAACCTTATTAGATTGGCAGGCGCTACGGGTACTGATGTGAGTGGTTTTGTCGGATCTGCCTCGAATGCCGGTATGTCTTATTGCTATTCAACAGGAAGCGTTACTTATTTAGGTACAGCCAATCCTGTAGATAGAGGATTTCTCGGTTTAAGTAATGTTGGAATCTGTAAAGCTGATTTCTGGGATATTCAAACTTCTTTACAATCTTCTACTGCCGGTATAACAGGCCAATATGCCACAGGCGAAGTAACCTCGGATATGAAAATCCAATCAACTTACATCTCTGCTGGTTGGGATAAAACCATTTGGAATATGGACCCTGATATAAATGATGGCTATCCTTACCTTAAATGGCAGAACCTGGCTGGTAATCCTCTGCCGGTAGAATTATCTTCATTTACTGCAGCTGTCTCAAATTCTGTAACAGTTCAGCTTAACTGGATTACCCAGACTGAAAAAAATAGCACTGACTTTATCGTCGAAAGGAAATCAATATCCTCTGATTGGGAGTCTATTGCTTCCGTTAAAGCCTCGGTATTAAGTAATTCTCCTAAACAATATTCGTTTGTTGATACTAAACTCCAGTCCGGTAAATATCAATATAAACTTAAGATGATCGATAACGACGGCTCTTTTCAATACAGTAAAACAATTGAAATTATGGTAGATATACCAAAAAATTTCGAACTCATTCAGAATTATCCTAACCCCTTTAACCCGTCTACTAAAATAAGCTATACTCTTCCATTCGATTCAAAAATTACATTGGAAGTTTATAATATCGCAGGGATTAAAATCACTCAACTTGTAAATCAGGATCAGTCTGCAGGCTATTATTCGGTGGATTTCAATTCCTCCATAATCAGCAAAACTCTTTCATCGGGAATCTACTTCTATCGAATAACTGCAATAAATAATATTGATAGATCGGATTTCTCCTCAGTCAAAAAAATGATCCTACTGAAATAAATTTATAAAGAATAATTATCAGTTGCCCCTTATGCCGTCGGTTAAAACCCGGCGGCTTTTATTTTTTTGCACATCAGTTACCCCTGGTGCATCCCTTCCTTTATTGCATCAAAGTAAAGCGCCGCAGCTCCCAGTATTGCAATATGAGCTATCTCGGAAACCTCAATTTTAATCTTATCCAATGAATGCCCATAAACAAATTTTTCTATGCTCTTCCACATCGCATCTTTGAAAAACTTATAAGATTTGCTGGCAGATCCGCCTAAAATAAATATCTCGGGGTCAATTGCTAACATGATCACCTTAATCAGTTCACCAAGGTTCGATCCGAATTGGGTAAATATATCTAATGCTTCTGATTCCCCATGCTCAGCTCTTTTATGTAGGACTTCTCCCGTTGTCTTGTGTACTTTTTCAAAAAATTGACCGCTGCAGTAATACTCAAAATCATGATCTCTGAATGGTATCATCCCGAATTCTCCGGCACCGCAATTTTCTCCTGCATATAATTGATTATTAAGCACAAGTCCTGACCCTAATCCTGTCCCCGTTATTAGACCAACTATATTCTTGTATTCCTTAACCTTTCCGAAATACTTTTCCCCCATCACAAAACAGTTCGCATCGTTATTTACATAAACCGGAATTTTATATCGTGCTTCAAGTTGTTCTTTTAAATGAACTTCCTTCCACGCTGGAATGTTCGTAGCATCATACACAATTCCTCTCACCGGGTCAACCACACTGGGAACTCCAATCCCTATGCCTTCAATTTTATCTTCCATTAGTCTACCGATTAATCTATCCAGTTCACTCATTATCTCGGCTTCACTCCCGCCTTTCCTTATTTTTAATGACTCGATTTGCACTACGGAATTATCTTCTACTAATCCTGCGCGAAGATTTGTTCCGCCAATATCAATCCCAAGGACTTTCATATTTGCTCCAGGTTATTTCTCAACAGCTATTTTTTTTAGCTTTATCGTTTCATTGGTAATCAGTGGATTTGCCCATATTCCTATAAATAAAATGTATGCAAGCGTTATGTAAATGAACATCATCCCAACTCTCAGTCCGAATGTATCCCCAATCCAGCCGATGAATAATTGTATAACCGCTCCCCCTATTATTGCAGTACATAAAATTCCTGAAAATGACCCATGGTGTTTATCTACTGAATTGAGCGCTAATGAAAAAATGATCGACCACATGACGGATAACGAAAATCCCACCATCGGGAAGGCGATTAAAGCAATGTTTCCGGGACCAAATAACCCTGCCGTAAAGAAGAACGTTGCCGATATTACTGTATAAATTAAGATCCTCCTGCTGTCAAAAAACTTTAATAGCACTAACCCTATCAAACATCCGATCGACATCATTCCCCAAAACCACCCTACAATCGACGAACCTACAGTAAGTGGATCGTAATTATGATATGTAAATAAAAACTTTGAGATCCAGTATGATACTCCTTGCTCCGTCCCTACATACGAAAATATTCCTATAAAATAGAGGATAACTACTTTCCGACTGAATAAGGATTTGTGCGTGTCCCATGTTCCTGATTTTTCATCTTCCTTTCTCTCTACTGCAGGGAATTTGGAAACAACTATTACAAGTGACATAAAAAGTAATATTAATGTAAATGTCCAGTAAAGCGTCACCCATGGAAGCTCCGCTGGAACTAATTTTGTGAAGATGGTTTTATTTATTATCAGATATGTTAAAAACATTGGCGCCAGGAATGCAGCTCCTCCGAATATTAATTGTGCCATAACTGAATTAAATGCGAATTGCTTTTCTCCCCCCGATACTCTTAATAATGGGTTAATCGCTACCTGGAGCATCGCCATCCCCGATCCCATTAAAAAAAGTGAAATAATAAATACGATGTAATAGGGGAATAGTGAAAAAATCAACGCCCCGAGAAATGCAACAATAAATGCCGCTATCATTATCCTCTTCTCTTTGTATCTTTCAACTAGAATGCCCGCGGGGATTGACATAACGCCGTATGCTATGAAAAATGAAAACGGTAGAAGTGCAGAAAATGTTAAACTAAGTTTAAAACTATTAATTACATCAGGATTTAGTGCCCCTAAAATGTTTGTTATAAAGGAGATGACAAAAAAAGTTAGAAAGATTAGTCCCACTAAATAATAATTTGTCTTCATTCCTTCCTCCAAATTATAAAACAACAATACGAAAACTATAGTTAACTAATCGGAATTAATTACCGTAAAATAAAATTATGAATTCAATACCATGATATGAAGAAAAATTCATCACTATTATTTTTTTTATAAATGGTAGATATATCCATGTGATTCTTTGCCCAATCTTTGAAAAGCATAAATGAGATTGTTAGTATTACCGATATGGATGATAACCTCCTGTATGTAAATGAATCATATTTGAAAACATATGGTTATGAAGAAAACGAATTGATCGGTAGACATGCTAGTACTG
>JARLHD010000153.1 GCA_031292435.1 Ignavibacteriaceae bacterium | reverse complement strand
TCATTTGAAGGTGTTGCTAAAACTTATGCAATTCAGGCTGGAAGGGAAATAAGAGTTGTGGTTGAACAGGATAAAATTGATGACATTGTAGCTGAAAAACTGGCTCATGATATCGCCGCAAAAATAGAGAATGAAATGGAATATCCCGGACAGGTTAAAGTCACCGTTATTCGTGAAGTCCGGAAAATTGGCTATGCTAAATAAAAGTGACTGATATAAAGAAAATCAAAGTTGGAATTACTGGGGGTATTGGTTCAGGGAAATCTGTTTTCTCTTATGCAATTAAGGAAAAAGGTTTCCCGGTAATCTTCGCTGATGAAATTGCAAAAGAAATTCTCATCTCTGATCCTTTGGCAAAAGAATTAATTATCAAGGAGTTTGGTTCTGAAGCTTTCCCTGGTGATAAATTGAATACTAAGTACCTTGCTGAAAAAGTATTTCCTGATCCGGGCAATGTAGAAATAATAAATGCAATACTTCATCCTCCAACTATCAGGAAAATAAGATCATGGATGAAATCTGAACTGCTGAACCATAATATTGTTTTCGTAGAAGCAGCATTAATATATGAATCGGAATTAGAGGATTTGTTTGATCTCATCGTCCTTATCACTGCCGATGACGAAATCAAAAAGAAAAGGAAAATTTCCCAGGGCATGGGTGAAACCGACTTTATGATGAGGCTTCAAAATCAAATTAAGGATGAAGAAAAAGCAAAACTTGCTGACTTTATTTTTATAAATAATGGTGCAAAGGAAGATCTGTACCAAAAAGCTGACCTCCTTATTAAGCTTATATTATAAAAATGTCTACTTTTAGCAAAAGTTTAATTTGCATCATTTTTATATGTACTGTTTTCATCCCTGCTCAATCACGCGATACTTCTTTCACTTTATTTAGCACAACCCTTAAGGTAAATAAAAAATATCCCCTGGCTCAAATTGTTAAACCAAAACACATTAAAGGAATAATTCAGAAAAAAGATATTGTTTATATTTCCTATGGCCCCCGTAAAATGCATTTGGATCTTTTTTCTCCTGTAAAAAAGAATAAAATTTATCCTGCTGTTATTCTAATTCATGGTGGTGGTTGGCGTTCAGGTAATAAAAAGATGGAAGTCCCCATGGCACAATTTTTAGCTTCACATGGATTCATCGCCGTAACAGTAGAATATAGACTGTCACCTGAAGCATTGTATCCTGCTGCTCTAGTTGATATAAGCTCTGCTATAAAATGGCTACGGGCAAATTCACATAAATATAAAGTTGATACTAATAAAATTGCTCTCTATGGAGTTTCCGCAGGAGGACAGCTGGCAGCATTGATTGGCACCCTAAATGAAAATCCTGTATCCTCAAATCATAATCTATCTTTTCCTACTGGCTTTGCCTCCAATAATCATTCCTCCAAAGTGCAGGCCATTATTGATATAGACGGTGTACTCGATATGACCGATCCGAATGAAAGCGGCAAAGATTCAATTGCTTCTAAACCCTCTTCTGGTAAATCTTGGTTTGGATATTCATATAAGGAACGACCGGATCTTTGGAAAGAAGCATCTGCCCTAAATTACGTTAATGTTAATAGCGCTCCCATTTGCTTTATCAATAGTTCAAACCCCCGATTTCATGCTGGACGCGACGAAATGATAACCAAACTAAATAATTTGGGTATTTCTTCCGAAGTTCATACAATCTCTGATACCCCACATGAATTTTGGCTCTTCCACCCCTGGTTTGAAATTACCTCTGCCTATATTCTCAAATTCCTCAATACACTTTTTCATTTATAGAATAATTAATTATATCCACGGTAAAAATCATCTGAATATGCCGCAATATTTAGTTGAATCACCACATATGGTGATTTTTAGATACCCTGATATAAGAGTCCTAACTCTTTAGTTGCTAATTTTGATTAAAAACAAGTTATTGAGCTGTCTCCATCACTTGGTACGATGAATGTAATATAAAATACAAAATAGCAAAAACTATTCAAGATGAATTTTAAAGTGATTGTACTGATTAACCATGTTCTTTCTTTAAGCAAATAACGTATTAATTAACAAAAAGGAAACATTCTCATGAAAGTGAAACTTCTTCAATTTTTTGCCGTTCTGCTTATAATGGCATCCTGTACTCAGGCTCAGTGGAACTGGGGACAGACCGATGGTCAGCAGGTTGCTGGTCCTTTAGGCACTCCCGCTGTTACTTATTCTACATTTGGCAGTACTAATAATAATAATTCAACAGTAACTCTCAGTAATGGTGTAACTGGTGTCTCTAATTATTATCAGAGAACTGTTGCGGTCGACGCAAGCGGGAATACCTATATTGCTTGCTCATTTGATAGTAGCGATATATATATAGGCTCTTCTGCAAACTCTGTCTCAGCAGTTGGCAAAAGAACTATATGCCTTTATAAACTGAATAGCGCTGGAACGCTTCAGTGGTATAGACGCATAGGTGCTGGTTTTGGCTATTGCGAAGTTAATTCAATTGTTCTGGATGCCGCCAATAACAAAATTGTTATGAGTGGTAACTTCTCTTTAACTATATCCCCTAATGCTGGGCAAACTGCAATATCCTTTGAAAGCAATACCCCCGGTACATTTACAAACCCTTTAGAATGTTCCGATACCTACTTTAATAGTCCGGATGGTTTTGTCGCCTGCTTTAATACATCTGGTACATTCCAATGGGCAAATCAGGTTACTCTTCAGAACGTGGCAAATTTTTCTAGCGGATCAGGTGGAATAGAACTTGCCGGTGGTATAGGAGCCGATGGTCTTGGTAATTATTACGTCGGCGGTTTTACTCAACGTTATGATATGCAGGTCAAAGGTGTTTCTACTTTAAATTTCAATCGTTTTGGTGCTGATTCTTCCTTTTATTCAGCAAATGGAAATTTAAACACTTATAACTCAAATTCATGGATTGGGGGACCAAGTTTAGCCGGTAAGAATATATCTGTCCTTTATAACGGAGGAGGTAATTCCACAAATCTTGTGGCTGCATCCGGCACCAACTTATATATGTCTTATGATGGCGGTGTTAACTGGCGTCAAATTGATAAGGGTGCTTTCTCTACAAATATTACAAGTATTTCTGGTTCATCTTCCGGTCCTTGGTTAGTTTCAAATAGTACAGGTTTATATTACGGTTTGAATACTACAAGTTCAACTGCTGGAATTGATTGGCTTACTCTTTCAACTACTCCTAATATTACTTGTGTAAATTATAATTCCGCTCCTGCTAATCTTGCATACGGAACTTCTAATTCAGGTCTCTATTATGATTATAATGGAACAACCACTGGGGGTATTTCTTGGACTAATGTAAATTCATTTTCCTCCCCGAATATAGTATCTGTTACCTATGCTAATACAGGTAAAACTTTACTTGCCGGCGTTTCTAATGAT
The DNA here is from genome assembly GCA_031292435.1 of Ignavibacteriaceae bacterium. Lineage (GTDB taxonomy): Bacteria > Bacteroidota > Ignavibacteria > Ignavibacteriales > Ignavibacteriaceae > Fen-1301. The sequence continues at coordinate 1,394 of JARLHD010000153.1, read as the reverse complement.
GGTATTTGGTATGCTACAAGAGGAGCTACTACAGTACCTTTTGGTTCAACATGGACTAAAGCTATCGGTATTTACAATCAGAATGTCTATTGTGTAAATCCTGCTGTTGGTAATCCTGGATTTCTTATAGCCGCTGCTGATTCTGGTGTATATGTTTCATACACTAGTCCATCCCAGAATGGAACAGAATGGCAAAAATCGGGACCTGGACCAATTTATTCTGATGCAAGTGTCTTGCTTCCGGTTACTTCTGTGCAATCATATCCTTATTCTGATCCTGTTTATGGATACAATTACAAATATGTTGCAGGCACTTCGCAGGGAGCTTATGTTACTTATTCCTTTAATGGAGGTAATACATGGACACCCTGGGCAAAGGTCGGCAATGGCTTAAATGGTCAAAGTATTCCTATTAATGGTATACTAATAACCTCCACTTCCGGCGCCAAGAATACCTGGTTTGCAACTTCTTCTGCAGGTGTTATTTATACAACCTGGACAGGATTGAATAACACGAGCAATTCATCTTTGGTCTATTCTCCTTTCATATTTATTAAATTCAATTCTTCGGGTCAGGCTCAATGGATGACTTCTCCTAAGACTTGGTCTGGTGAAACTTCCGCATCAAATTGTATGATTAACGACATAGTGGCTGATAATACAGGGTTCTATGTTGCTTTTGAAAATGTGGCAACTGCCGGACTTATTTTCTCAAATCCCGGAGCATCATATCTTACTGTTCTTGCAGCCCAAAATAGCTATAGTTGCTATTATGCAAAATTCGATCTGAATGGACTACCGCTTTGGGCTCATATGACGGGTCTTCCCAATGCCGCTTCCTACCCAAGTTCCGACAATAAACGCAGTGACTTGTTTAGTTATGCTCTTGATGGCTCGGGTAATCTTTTTGCAGCAGGATATTCTCAAAGTAATTATATTTTATTCGACGGAATCTCAGCTTTAACAAATCCTAACTTCCCGGCAAATAATTGCATCGTTTTGGGTAAGTTTTCTGCAAGTACAGGTAATTGTACCTGGGCTGCTGTAGATGGATATGGCGTTAGCTCAACAAATGGAGCTTGGGGAACCTCAATTGGTATTAATCCTGCTACAGGAAATATCTTAATCAGTGGGTCTTCAAGAGGAGTTGGTATGACTTTGGCTAATTCTGTTATAACTCCTCCTGTTTCAGCTAAATTTACAGGATTTTTAGCAGCTTATCACGATAACGGCTCAAGTGTATCTTCTATCAATGCCGTTCAGTTGTCCCCTTCTGCTACTGGGAACGTTTTTTCTGGTTCTCTTTCTGTAAATGGAACACATGTGGCAATGACTGGTGAATTCGATAATGATAATTTGACTTTATTAAGTGGCACTTATCCTAAACAGGCTAC
>JARLHD010000013.1 GCA_031292435.1 Ignavibacteriaceae bacterium | reverse complement strand
TATTTTCATAAACCTTACCCATTCTAATCATAGCAGTTGTTGTGAGCATATTAAGTATAAGTTTCTGAGCTGTACCGCTTTTCATTCTTGTTGAGCCCATGATGATTTCCGGACCGACTTCGGGACATATTGCAACATCGACTGAACTTATGTCCAAACGATTCCTGGAATTACATGTAATATAAATTGTTGCAGCACCAAGTTCTTTGGCCTTTGAAATGGCGCCAACAACATATGGAGTTCTTGAGGATGCGGCTATTCCGCAAACCACATCATTTTTATTGATCTTCGCCGCGATAATATCGTTAGCTCCATTTTCCTCAAAATCTTCTGCCCCCTCCTGGGATTTAAACATCGCCTTTTTGCCACCTGCAATATATCCCTGAATCATTTTGCTGGTTGTTCCAAAGGTTGGCGGGCATTCGGAAGCATCCAGTACTCCAATCCTCCCGCTTGTTCCGGCACCAAAATATAATAGTCTTCCCCCTTTATTAAATGAAGAAATTATTAACTCTACTGCCTGCGCAATATAAGGAATCTCCTTTGCAACTGCAGCCGGCACTTCATTGTCGTCATCGTTTATAGTTTTTAAAACATTTATGGTTGATAGAGCGTCAATGTTTTGCGACTTCGGATTTCGCTGTTCGGTAGTAAGATTTTCAAGTTTATGGAATAAAGATTTGTTCTCTTTATCCATTATGTATTGAGCTCCAGAAGAATAAGTTTTTTCCCTTTCTGGTTGCGAATATTAGAAGGTTTGTAATACAACTCAAATATTGTCGACTTTTTGATGAAGGATTTGTATTTCATTTCTGCCTTCTTAAATTCTTCTTCAATATCGCCGCCCTTTATGGCTACCAGAAATGACTTTTCTTTTATCAGAGGTAAGGCATATCTGAATAAAATTATTAAAGGAACTGTTGCACGGCTTATAATAAGGTCAAAAGATTCTTTGTATTTTAAAATAAACTCAGGACTTTCAGCTCTGTCATTAATCGCTATTACATTGCTTAGTTTTAACTTGCTTACAAATTCTTTTACCGCTTCAATCTTTTTCCCTGTTGAATCTACAAGTACCCCCTTCATTTCCGGGCGCATAATTCCCAAAGGAATTCCGGGGAATCCGCCGCCTGTGCCGATATCAAGGAAATTTGTACATTTTTCGGGAATATATTTGGTAATATAGGATGATAGGAAAATATGATTCTCTATAATAGAATCAATATCTTTACGTGAAATAAGATTAACCGCCTCATTTTTTTCTGCTAATAGTTCGGCAAAATAAGCCAAACGCTCAATCTTCATATTATCAGGATTAAAACCATTCTCCCAGTAAAATGAAGAAAGTTCTTTAAAGTATTTTTCCTGAACGTCTATCATAAAACCCTTTTAAATTAGTTCTTTAAATATACCAATAAAATGGAAATATCTGAAGGCGTAACTCCTGAAATTCTTGACGCCTGACCTATGGAACGGGGTCTAACCTTGCTAAGTTTTTCTCTTCCTTCTGTGGATAATGCTTTAATATTAGTATAATTTAATGTCAAAGGAATTTTAGCAGACTCATACTTTTCCATTCTTTCGACCATTTGATATTGACGTTTAATGTACCCCTCATATTTTAATTCAATTTCTACCTGCTCCAACGCCTTGTTATTATTAAGCAGTGTATTAACAAGAGGATTAGTATTCTTTTCAATAAGACCAATTACTTCCCTGGCAGAAAGTTCCGGTCTTTTACAAAGTTTTGAAATTGTTTCTGTGGAATCAATCTCTGACAGTCCCTTATTTTCAAGGAATGAATTTACCTTCCTTGCATGGAGTTTAAGACTATTAAATAGAGAAATCGAGTCATTTATGAGAGATTCATCCCGTGATATTTCTTTTAGTGAATCTGATGATATTAGTCCATACTTGTTTCCATATTGAAATAATCTCCTGTCAGCATTATCCTGTCTGAGAAGAAGTCTATGTTCAGCTCTGGAAGTAAACATTCTATAAGGCTCATCAGTTGATTTTACTACTAGATCGTCAATCAGCACGCCTATATAAGCTTCACTCCGCTTTAATACAAACTCAGGTAAGTTCTTAACTTTAGCCGCAGCATTTATTCCGGCAATAAGTCCTTGTGCGGCTGCTTCTTCGTAACCGGACGTACCATTTATCTGTCCTGCAAAATATAATCCTTCAATCAGTTTTGTCTCCAAGGTCAGATCTACTTGCTGAGGAGGGAAAAAATCATATTCCACAGCGTATCCGGGACGGACCAATTCACAATTTTCAAGTCCCTTTATTTTATGAAGAGCCTCTATTTGTATGTCAGCCGGTAAAGAAGTTGAAAATCCATTAACATAAATAAGATCTGAATCCAGTCCTTCGGGTTCCAGAAAAAGCTGATGTCTTTCTTTATCAGCAAATCTTACAATTTTATCCTCAATAGATGGACAATACCTTGGACCCGTTCCTTTAATAATTCCAGTAAACATTGGCGAGTCCTTAAAACCTTTTTCAAGAACTTTATGCACTTCCAAATCTGTATATGTAATATGACAAGGTACCTGCTGAAGAAATGGAAAATTGGATAAATCTGTGAAATGGGAAAATGGCTGGGGTTTTTCATCTCCGGGTTGAATTTCAAGAATG
>JARLHD010000152.1 GCA_031292435.1 Ignavibacteriaceae bacterium | reverse complement strand
CCCCCCCCCCCCCCCCCCGATGATTTTGCGAAAAGCTTTTTATATCAGTATATTACTTTACTCTACTCTTCTGATTTTAATGAAATTTGGGCATCCAAATGCGCAAGAATTATCATGAGGCTGTCAGTTTCAAAATATGTAGAAATCTCCGTTATTTCAGGGTATAAGGATAGAAATTCTTTATTTTTTTTCTCTTTAAGAAGCTTTAAGGCATTCTCCACTCTTTCTACGCTTGTAAGAAACGAATAACCAATAATAATAGTATCATCAGTAAGTTCTATCGATGATATCCTTCTAAAGGCGCATAAAGATCGAAACCTTGACTCCTGCTCATCAAACTCAGCCTCTAGATGTTTTAAGGGATCGGTATCTATACTGTCCAGAGTTTGATTTAAAAAATATCCCTGCAATTTCTCTTTAAGTAGATTTACTGGAGTGCCGTCATGCTCAAATTCTAAATATATACATTGCGGATATTCTTCATTTCTTAGAAGTTCATAGAGATAGCTTATGTTTTTGGATAAGTTATGTTGGATGTTTTTTATATTATTTTTCATAATTGTAACCATTCGTATTTTTAAAATAAAAAAAAGGGGTAAATAGATACCATCTACCCCTTTATATGCTTATTCCATTTCGCTGATTTTTTCTTCAATCCAATTTTCTATGTCCTGACGCCGAAAGAGAACGCCCCTGGCTCCAGAGACTCCTTTAATTGGTTTGGGGAAATTATTTACATCTCGATGAAATCTCTAATTATTCAATGTAGAGTATGAAATATCTAGCAACGAACATACCTGCGGAATTGTTAATAAATCATTATTTTTAAACATAATTATTTTACCTTATTTTGTTAATTTTTGCAATATCTATTAAACCATACACTTAAATTCGCCTATCGATTTATTTAAGTGTTTCTATATTAATTCAAACTTATAGTAACTTACTGGAATTAACGGCAATTTACTGTTAGACGAAATCGTGCGCTACAGGCGATATAAAAGCAATTGTCTGGAAATTCTTGAGTTTATGAAGGAATTTTTTTTTATTTTGCTCAAAAAAAATAAGTTGATTACAATAAATGAGACCAAGGGGTAAAAATCTCAGCAACCAGATATTTTGTTATAAAGAGTAAAGAATCCCATGAATTTAGAAGAGATTATTGCATATCTACGGGAAAATGATGGAAGCTATATCCATCAACAACTTGGGACGCCGCATACTGACGTCTTGTCAGATACAATATCCTTAAAATCTAATGATAATATGACCATATTAGGAATTTCTTCGGAAATATTTATGGAACTCCTTCGGAATTCTCTTATAAAATTAAAGTTATACAACAAGATAGACAAGTATAGGATTTATATAATAAGATGAAGTTTTCATTCATCACACCCTCCCCTGTATTATCCAAGAAAATCTTCTCTCCACATTCTCAGACTGCCCCCACCTTTTACCCAAACCCCATTCAAATACTAAATAATGTTTTGATATTATTCGTTAAACAGTTTTAGTAGCTGCTACTACTGGAGGCCAATATAGAGAAACAAAAAATTGTCCGCCTATTTCATTAAAGGCAAAGCTGTTTTTAATAGAAAAAGCTCTGTAAAAAAGTCGTGGCTACAGCGGTTGCCTGATTTATTTATCTGTAACCTTTTTGTTCCAGTAGTCAGATCAATGAAGGCAGGGGTTCCCGTAAGTAAGGCAAAACAATAATAATATTATTTTTTCAATAGTTATCTATTCAAATTAACTCTTCAGATTTAATCTGCTGTTGGTAAAAGGGGACAAGAAATTAAGTCTGTCTCCCTCTTTGTCCCCCGAAAGTTATTCCTGAAACGTTGTACGCAACAAAGGGACAAGGGGGCAAGGTGACAGGACTTTTAACCCGCCACAGCCAGAGTAGATGGGTGTGACTACTAAATAAAGATAGGTAAATCTTAGAACTCGCAATATACTTGCCCCCTTGTCCCTTTTTTACTATAAAGTATTATAAGTTATTAATAATATATAATATATTGAGGGGACAGAAGAAGGGACGGAAGAGAATAAAGGGGACAAGGTTTGTCCCCCTTTTAGAGCCTTAGATATCGGTTACTATTCTAAGCAATCAAATTGTGGCGCATTGGAACAGTCCGAGAAGAATCTAGAATCTACGGTCTGATCATCTTCACCCTCATGGATTTTGAGAGCATCCGCATCCAAATAATCATCGGACTGTTCCTCACATTGATGTAATGAGGTAGTTGTTGTGCCCCAATTGTCAGCAATGTTTTCTCTGATGAACGTCTTGTTCTTGGTTGCATATTCTATTGAGAATGTTTTCAGTCTCTGAGACTTTTTGCTAACCTTCATTTTACCAGCGTCAAACATGGCACTTATAAAATGTTTAAATTGTTTGTTATTATCTGAAAGATCGTCACATTCTTTTTCGAACAAAGCAGTTACCATGCTTTTGGTCCAATATTTACAGGGATGCTTCTTGATATCAACGAAGAATTTTTCAGTCTCATTTGGTTCAGACCGCATCATGATTTCTTTCGTAGCTGTCGGAGGTGCATCACCTTTCAAATCTGTGCCGATCTTCCTGTTGAGAAGGTAATGATATAAGCCATGAAGGTTAACGGGATCTTTATAAAAAGATGCAAGTTTATGGAAATACCCGTCTTCTTTATGTTTGTCAGCCTCTTCTTTTGACCAAGCACATCTTGTAACAAAAAAACGCCGATCACCCTCATCTAACCGGAATGGAGATTCGTGATTTGAGAAAAATACTAATCCGGCATAGACGTTCTCAAATACAACCTCTTTACCCTTCAAATTCATTGTCATAGTTTTAGTTGTGATTGCATTTTTTATATCATTACCAGCAGTATATCTATCTGTCTTCGAACCACATTCTGAAACAACAATCAGTTTACTCCGGTAATAGACATCGCCCCACCCATTGCCCTCTGAGAGGTCCTTCATTGAGGCCTTTCTTGCGTACTTATGTCCCATCATTGCCGCCCATATATCCGTCATCATATCTTTACCAACGCCACGAATTGCTGATGTAATCAACAAAGCCCACATAGGCCTTTCACTTGGGCACTGAACCAGATAAGCAAGGAAATCTATTACTATTTCAGCCTCTATAGAATTATGGATCATGGTTCTTATGTGAGTGAGCCAAAGCAGAGCACATCTTTCATATTCATTAGCGGCAGGAGTTTCAAAGCCATAACGGAGGATGTCGGGGCGATATTCATTTATCAGCAATTCACCAAGTTCCTCGTACACAACAGGCTTGTCGGGATTAAATCCATCCCCCATAATGCATTTTTTTTCGGTATTACTGAACCACCATTTCTGCATGGGGATTTTCGTTGTCTGATTTCCGTTAGAAACTTCTACCTCGTAAGCTCCAAACTTATGGGTAAATCCAGAGTAGCTATATTTATCAATTTTGTTTCCAATGATGTAATATATATCATCTTTTTTGTTATATACCACCAAGTAGAAATGCTCTAAGCAATGTGTTTTCGAACAAAAGTCAGGGCTATTATTCTGCATTGAGACAAGATGATACGTAATTCCGCCATGAGCATGGGAAAAGATTACAGGTACCTTTTGATCCGAGTAAATAATTGCAATATTGTCGTTTCCGTAATCGGGGTCATGTGGATCATTACATCCGGCACCATGATATTTTTTACGGTCATTCAATATAGTTTCGACTGTAACAGAATCCCCGTTCGTAAGTTTTATCGCATGATCAGGCATCAGAATAGCGTTTTGACTGGCTCTATATTCCCGTTCAGCAATTTCTTCAGTATCAAGCCCAACATATTCTGGTCTGTTTTTGTATGCTCCGCTTTCAACTTTGTCTTTGATATGATCTTTAAATAATTTCCTGCTTTCGATCATATATTGAGTATTTTCATTAAGTTTCTTAGCTTCACTTACTATACGACTATACTCTTTATCCTCTTGTTCAGATAAAGGCTCGTATGTTTCCAAATCTAGAAATTCTGCGGGTCCTTCTATTATGTATGCATCCAGATGGTCCTTATGTAGACCATCACCTAATACAGGTGCCGTCTCAAATATTATTCTCTCAGGCGAGAAGACAGCATAATCGTATATCGTGCGTACCATTTGGGTTACTGCGGTGGTGCTTCGATCTTTTGGTCTGCTATTTTTTATATAGCCATGACCGGCCAACCATAATTTTTTATGTAGCCATGCCGATTTACTTGCAAAAAACTCAGCAATTAGTTCCGGATGGTTGACCATAAAATAAATATGGAAGCCATTGGATGATGATAGCAAATTACCGCCTTCATCATAGATATGTGCAGAAGACGAATATTTTACTACCTTCTTAACAGCAGCAAATCCAGGCATCACACTATCTATAATGGCTATCACTTGTTCTGGAGTTAATTCAATATCTTTGGCACCATCATAATCAAGGCACAGCAGTTGAAAATGTTCGTGCCAATCAAAGTTTTCCAATGATCTATTAAAGGCATTTCTCAAAACGTCTTGCGCTTCCTTACTGCCTACCAGTCTGGCATTTACTCCATGCAGGAAATGACCAAGGACAAGACATTCATTAGAAGACATTCTATTAAGGTAATCCTTATATTCTTCCCATGTCTCAAATTCAATAGCTTCCATCCAGCCATTTTTCACCGACACCTGCGCACTTTTGATTAGCTTGGTTCCATCCCATGATATCTTTTTGGCAATGGCACCATCATTATCAGTAACGCTTGTTATTTGGATTTTATACCTCATAAGCTTCCACCTCACATAATTTTCCAACTATAGGAAAATACATAAAATTGTTAACTTCAAAAAAGTCTGTTTTTGCCACGCTGTTCACTGGTTTTTCTCCTTTTTTTGGGTTTGTTTGATTTTTCATCGTTTTCGCCACAGTGGTTTCATTCGATGAGTTTATGAAAAGACACCCATTAATTGAGTCTCTTCTCCGGCAACCGCTGTCTGAACAAAAAAATTGTCGTTCTTCTACTTTCATTGGCTCTCCTTTTATTGAGCTTGATTAGAATTTAGCCGACTATCGGCTGTATCACTTGCAGCCCCTGTATAAGAAAATATGATACAACCAGAAGGGGAAGTGATATCGTTACGGAGATTGTAGAGCATGCTATCGCCCTTGTCAACGCTTTATTTTAGTCTATGTATCTATTATTGTGAATTTTATTTTATTTAATTTCGTACGGTCTAGAGTTGTGCATGTTAGGATATTGATATAATAAATTCCACCACAGGGATAAACAATCAGTAAAATATATAATAAAATATCAATACTCATATCATTAAGGTCGTAGCTACCGCTACAAACAGTTTTAATATTTTCTTAAACTTACAGATGGATATAATTTTTCTGAAGGAAAGGAATAAGGGAAGTTTTTGAATTATGGTTTGTAAGTAAATCCTTTCGACATTCCAAATCAAGAGGCACTGTAAGAATAGGAATGTACGGCTGTCATGATGGCTTAAACGGTTAGGGTGGTTGATGGGGTTCCGGGTTCAAGCAAGGAGGGGCCTACATTTTCTAATATTGTTGCTCCATTCATTTATTCTTTTAGCCGAGGCCGTGTATGATTGGTACTGGGATGGCAAATTATAACAGCCTGGGCCTCGGCTATCGGGCTGGATTAGTCTGTTTATGACAAAAAACTAACGGGTGATCTGGTGTTTATGTCGTATTATCGGTATGTTACTTGACAGAAAATGTGATTATTTGTATACTTAGTAGGCACTAAGATTCAATAATTACATCTGGTGTCTTTGCTGAAGGATTTACGGCAGGTTTTTTGGCTGATTTGGTGCTGAAAATGAGTGAAAAAGGCAGTAGGAAACGAAGATACTATCACTATATCTTCACTGGCAATGATAGGAGATACTGAAGCAGGGTGCTAATGTATAGGAATTAAAAGGAAATGGTGGTACTTGATGGGGTGTAGTGTAGCTTATTCGGAGGCCGACACTCTATCCAACTGAGCTACCCGCCCATATGTGAATCAATGATGACTAACGAGTTGCAAATATACACCAAAGCCTTATCAATGCAAGGTTTTAGTGGTAGCCACTGAAAATCAAATAGTCATTAATGCTCTCTAATATTTCCTTTTTTTCACTAATACAAATGCCCTTTTCTTCATTATCTCCAATAAAAT
>JARLHD010000151.1 GCA_031292435.1 Ignavibacteriaceae bacterium | reverse complement strand
TATCAATTGAATAAAAAGCGGGTTTATTAGCTTTGAAAGTGAATTGAAATTTTAGTAATTTTACTCCGCATCCATAGCTCAGTTGGTAGAGCATCTGACTCTTAATCAGCAGGTCGCGGGTCCGAGTCCCGCTGGGTGCACAAATTGGCCCTAAATCGCATGATTTATGGGCCTTTTTTTATGTCCAGAACTGGAAGTGACCTACTTTGGCCTGTGGTTTCAGACAAAAACTATGTAAAAACTATGTAAGGTTTGATATTCAAGTATTCTACCAGCTTTGCCACTGTACATCCTTCCCGAAAAAAATAAAATATTTATTTTTACTGCCTATTGACTCCTCACTTAATAACCGGTATAATGTAATAGATGCTCATAGTGCATCTACAATAAATGGAGGAGATTATGTTTGAACTTATAATCCCAGAACGACCTAAAACAGAAACCAAACAATTTACTATAACTATGAATATCGAACACATAGAAGAACTAGTAAGACAAGCAAAAGAACAAGCTATTACGTTTCATAAACTTACCAGAGCGATTTTAATAAGTTACATAGAGTATATAAAAGGAAGAAAATAAAACTTGACAAAACCGCATAATAGGACTATTATGTTATAGAGACTGGCAACATAGAAACTACGAAAATTATAAACATACCGACATGAGATCATTGAAACTCACCTGAAACTAAAGATTTTATACATATAAACAGTTAACAGACAACTTAGAAAAACCGAAACGTTGAAACTTATAGAAGGGGTCATCCGGCTCCTTCTTTCTTAAGCCGAACACACATAACAATCGGTGAAAAAACGTGGAGGACAATAATGTCTGAAATAATAACATATTCATACAACCCAGCTATAGTTCCAGGAATGGATAAGGATGAGGCTGGAAAAAAATCATATGGTTGGCAGCTTGCCACTTGTGAATGGGACAAAGCAGCGATAACCGAAATGGTTCGCACTAGAGCTTACATGGCTTCAGAACTCAAAGATGGTCACAAAATAAAAGCTAGCGTAAAAGCAATCCATAATATAATTCTAGATTTTGATTCAGGACATCCAAGCCTTGAAGATTTTTTAACACTTACAAAGAATTATAGATTTAGATATATATTACACACAACAGTAAATCACCAGAAACCAAAACTAAATAGTGACAAAAAGCCTATACCTGGTTCTGAGAAAGATAAATTCCGTGTGATTATTCCTCTTAAAGAACCTATTTCGGAAACAGCTCTTGAAGCATCATCTGTGTTTTGGACTTCCAATAAAAGATTTCCAACCTTAGATCCGTCATCTTTCCAGGGTTCCAGATATTACATGGTAAATCCAGATGCGATAGTAAAATTACATGAAAGTTATATAAATAATACGGGTGAAACCGAAGAATGTAGTTTTCTGGATCCTTTTGCAGCAGAAATGATTCCTAAATCATTTAGGAAAAACCTAAAAGGACGACCTAAGACATTAGCTACTGTTGATGAGAGTAAATTGGATGGTAGCTTCTCAATTGATGAAGTTGTCAGATTGCACGATGGCCAAGAAATCAAGTATAGAGATATCACAGAAAAAACCAAAGTTTTCTGCCCATTCTGCGATCAGTCAAAACGCCAGCACCCTGATAAGGACAATGCCTTTGTGGATTTTAATAAGGCAGGTCAGTTATTTCTTTCCTGCTCATCAGAACATAAAACATATTGGTGCCATTCATCTGAAATAGTTTCTGAAAAGAGTTCATTATTTTTTAATGAAACACTTGGATATGCAAGCAGAATTCTAGACGAAGAGAACGGCGGTGGATATGTAGTATTTAAGAATGATGCAGACTGGCTTAACTTCTGCCATCATAATAGTGTAAATCCTGCTTGTAAGATCTTCTTGCCGCGCGTAAGTATCATATTTGATCCAGCAAAGATAAGCTGTCTACAGGACGGATATTTTAATATGTTCCAGGAATCAGAATATTTGAAGTTGCACGACACTACGCAACCCTTACTATCAGGCGATGAAATATTAAAACTAATGGAACAGCAAACTCCAGTAATAAATGAGATAATGCTGAATATTTTTGGCGATCAAGATTATCTTAAAAGATTCATGAACTGGAATGCTGTAATTCTTAATAAAAGAATAAAGGTAGATACTTCATGGCTCATTACATCAAAAGAACAAGGGATCGGTAAGGGGCTGATGTTTGATCGTATTTTACAGCCAATATATGGTAAACGTCAAAGTATGCTTGTTCCAGGAGAACGTATGGCAAAGAATTTTAATGCGCAGGATCAGACGGTCTGGTTAAAAGTATTCGATGAAGTTTATGCGCCTGGTAATTATAAGGAAAACCTTGCACGTAAAGAATGGTTGAAATATATTATAACAGCCAGAGAGCAGACAATTGAACTTAAGGGCATTGATGCTTTTCAAATGGCTAACCATATGAACCTTATCTTATACTCAAACAATGAATGTCCGATATTCCTTGATAGCAAGGATCGTAGGTTTAGTGTCATCCGGAATGAAAATGCCAAAAAGACAGATCAGTTATCCTTCTACAAAAATATTCCGGACATGCAGGAGCGAATAGATGCAGAGCTTGAAACATTTGCAGGTATAATCCTAAGATACAATTGCGATGTAGAGTCGGCCAATAAAGCTATCGATTCTTCTGCAAAAGATAAATTAAAAGAAACAACTGCCGATGATTTCGAAGAGTTTGCAAAAGCGCTGCTAGAAAAAGATGATTCATATTTCCTTTTATGCGAGATTTTCCCGCCATCCGCAAATGATAAAATGTTTAATTCAGGCATACAATTATCATCCGAGGGGCAAGAAGTCGAGTATGCGATAAAGGAAGGATTCATTCCATCCAAGAGTATGAACAAGATCTGCAAATTTCATTTTAGTGGGCAACATTACAAGAATATCACGGGAAGGTTAAAGCTTAAAGGTATAGAAAGGATAACCAAAAAAGTAGATGGAGTGCCCACATCTGTTTATACGGTTAGGTAGGTTGGGTAGATGCGTAGTGGTAATCGCGGTAATCAAAAGGTAATCGGAAATTTTGGGTAAAAAGTTCGAATATGTGTTAAAAACAAAAGGTAATCAGGTAACTGGTTACTTTTACTTATTCAGAAAAAAAATAAATAATATTATTATTTACTGACAATAAAAGAATAATAATTATTTAATTATTCCCCTAAGGAATATGGCAAAGTAATCGATTACCTGGTTACCATTGCCATACAGCTCAAAAACAAAACATTTGGTAATGACCACCGGTTACTACTGATTACCAGCGCACCTACACAACACTACCCCGATACTACCCACTATCAGGTTTAGTTGAGTAGGTTAGACACAAAACAAGAGTACCCCTGTAGGAGATAACAATGACAAATAAAAAACTTTCACGTTTAATAGATAGGGCGAATAAGCCCAATAATAAATTTCCAAAGGTAGCGATTAGCGATACAATAGATCTTACCTGCATAGGAATCAATGGCGAGTATGCCATTTTTTATTTATTAAAATCTAAAGGACAATATGTAGGCATAGCATATTATACGAAGTGCAAAAAAGATGTGCATGTTTATATTAAACCTGCATATAGAAGGCATGGAATTGCATATGAGGCATTAAAAGATTTTATATTACCACACATATTACGTGGAGGTTGTTGGTTTTATATAACAGCAATTTCCAAAGCTGGTAAAAGCTTAATGGAAAAACTGCCCACAACATTTACAGAATACAAAGATTATTGGGTAGACCATGAAAATTTTCAGGAATTCCCTGAATCAGAATGGTATTGTATAGCTGATGAAATGACAGAAAAGTTAGGTCTTGAATCAATGTATTATTGGTGGTATTAAAGTACACAACCTGCCTGCCCCTGTAAATCGATATCCATTGAACTACAGGGGTAGGACCAGGTATAACGCCAAGATCCAAAATAACAGAAATGATAAACTACAGGGGTAGGATCCAATGATCAAAATTAAAAACAATTTATCCGGCAAATATTTCGGTACGTTAAATAAAGACATAAACAAAAAACGAGAAGGATTTCAAGGGATTCGTGAGTTTATGAGTATCTGGCGAAATGGTATGAATAAACCTAGTGATATTTTGAATGATGCTTTTAAGTAATAAACATACGGAGCAGTTGCAAAAGCGATCGAAATCGTTGGTGCCAGATATTTATTTATTAAAAATATTAGGCAGCAATTACCACTTATTCCATAGATCTTTCAAAGCATTAAGGAATGCATCACTCTTAGATGGATCCCAGCAGACAGGCGAATTTTCCCTTAGAAGATAGTACTGCTCATTTGCAGTAACAAATTTCGATCGATCCTCCTTATAAATCCAGTTGATTGAATTGACAAAAGAATTATCGTAGCTTCCGCCATACATTTCATTGGGTACATTATAAAGTAGCCCCTCGATATAGTATGAAGATGCTAAACCGCTATCAATGATTCCATCATTTACAAGCTTGCTACGCATATTCTTCATTATGCGTACCATCGGTTTGAACCACGATCCGGTTGCTTGATGTTTTTTTGTACAGTTTTGTGAGTGTTGATATGGATAATTTGCGATCAACGTACTTGCTGAGTTTAAGAAGCAAATACCTTCGTCATAGCTTTGATTATTATGAGATAAAAATTTGTAATAGCGACGATACTGGGCTGCCACAATTACATCAGCACTTCGACGGCTCCCGGATGCATCAATCTTTATCGCTTTTGCCCCTAATTTTGCGGAAGATCCAAACTTGGCGGTAAGCTGCACAAATACAGCATCCTTGAATTGTCTCCAAGAATAACTTGCGTCAGTGTGACTAGCGTTGAACAAATTCTTCTGGTCTTCGGGTAGGCTTTCCAAATCCTTATAAAATGTTGAGTCTAATCGGATTACTACATCTACATCACTTTCACTATAGATATTAGTGTCGTTACAATATGACCCTTGAAGAAAGATTTTATAATTTTTATCAGTGTAAGAGGATCCTGTTGCTTCCAGAGCATTCTTTATGGTTGCATATGTAGAACTAGATTGTATTATAGATCCTTGATGAGACCACGTTACTAGTTGCGATTCTGGAATTGCCATAAAAAAAATTCCTCTAAAATGTTATAAACTATGACTTCAAAGTAGAAATTCTCTTAACTGTACTTCATGTTTTCCAAATGACTCACATCCGCGCTGATATAGCGTATTCAGTTTTGTTAGGTTATGCTCCATCAGATCAGTTGCCATTTCTGGTCGTTCGAAGGTGTCATTGATCCTAACTGTTGCTATATGTTTGAACAAAACCACTCTTAGTTGATCCATCGAGAATGTGTTAATATTTAAGGTTTTCTGGAGGAGCTGTACACTAATGAGCTTTTGTGCGAGCCAAAACCAGCCAAATCTTTTAGGTTTTGGATAAACTCCCACACCTACACTTACCACTCTTAAGCTTGCATAATCCTTCTTGAGCGCAATCAGAGCATCTGCAATTGCATAAAGCGTTGGATTGTTCGCACAATAGCCTCCATCGATCAACTCAACTCGATTCCCAGTTCCAGTCATCAAAATCTTTTTTTCAAAAAACGGATACGCTGAACACGATGCTTGCACGGCCTCGGAAATGGAACAGCCGAATCCTGGAACAAAAGTAGCGGAGCGACCATGTGCTTGAGCAACGTTTGATTTGAAAATCATTGGAGTCTCAAAATCCCATCGGGCTGTTACAATTCCAAGCCCTGTCTTAACTTCTTCAAATCGCCTTTCCCCAAACACTTCATCCGCCAGGATTTTTAAGGCTTCTGACTTTTTTGACTTTGTAGAAGCTTTCATGACACTGGGGAGATATTTTTTATATAAGGTATGAATTTCGTCAACTGGCATTCCAAGAGCAACAAGCGCAGCAATGATTGCTCCTGTACTGGTGCCAAAGATCAGATCAAAAGTCTCAGAGAGTGGTTTGCCAATCATGGCTTCCATTTCTTTTAGCACTCCCAATGAGTAAAAGCCTTTAGCTCCTCCTCCGTCCAGAGTAAGAATCCGGCACAAGTCTTTCGAGGGCACTTCAATTTCTTTATTCATTTGTAAACAAACAATATTGTTTTATGAATGTGCAATAATAGGCTTCCCTAGCAGACAGTGAAACTAATTCCGTAATATAAAAAGATCCCAGTCGATCACTAATTAGTTTCATTTTACAAACCTAATTATAAAAAAATGAAGATTCAATAAAACCTCATGTAAATATAATTTGGTGTAATTATTATTTGGGTTCGTAAATAATTCTTAAAGTAGGGCTATGTGTTGCTGGCGTTACAGACTTGCTATTAGTTAAGCAGACCACAACCTTATTGATTATGGACGCTTATACCTTGAACAAGATAGGGCTGAGGTTAGGACAAAATTATATATTAGTTCTTGAATATTCTTCTTTTCTTTACCATATTAACCGATAAATATTGACTACTTCTAGTATAAATTATTACAATTAAAGTTTGTTATGTCATCTTACCCATATGCTCGATTAAGTTCAACAACCCTTTTTAACTTCACCGATTCCTTTGAAAATTTAAGGAATAATTTATTAAAGGGTATTTATTGTACGACAATTATTGAGAGATTCCCGCCTGACTTTAAGTTTTATGGATATAAATCACCAATGGTATGCTTTTGTGATATTCCTTTAGGTTTAGTAAAAGAGCACTTGGATTGGTATGGCAATTATGCTATTGGAATAAAACGAGAGGAGGCCCGCAAATTAGGTGTACATCCGGTTTGGTATATCCATAAAGGATTACCTATTAAGAAAATCATAATTCAGAAAATATCTTTGAATGATACTACTTATAGGGCATTATTACCATATTTCAAACGGTTTATTGGTGATCAGAAAAATCTTAATAAAGAAATACACAGAAAAAAATTCTATGATGAACATGAGTGGCGCTATATCCCCTCTGACAAACGCAATCTTATTAAATTATTAAACTCCAATCCAGGAGATGAGTTAAAAAAGAATAGATGTGTAACTCGAATGCCTATTCCCTTACAATCCATAGAATATATCATTGTACGGAATGATAAAGATAAAACTAATTTATACCCTTTTCTTAAAAGCCTTGCTGAGAAAAATGAATTTTGCTATGAATCTCTTGTTTCTTCCATAATAACGGCTAAACAGATTAGAAGAGATTTCTAAAATAAATGGATGTGGAAATATTAAAGGGAAGTATAGGATTCGGGTTGGGGTGTCAAAAACCAGATTATTCCCCAGGGCTGGGTTCACATTATTCCTCACCCTAATTACTAAGATACCGCTTTTATTTTAGCATTAAAAATACCTCCTAACCGTTTGGTTTTTTGATAGTGTTTTTCTTCCTGTACGATTCTCCTTTGATTGTAATTTGATGTGCATTATGAGCTATCCTGTCCATAATGGCGTTAGCCATTACCGGATCCGGAAAGATTCCCATCCAGTCACCGATTACCCGGTTTGAAGTGAACATTGTTGAACGCTGCTGATATCTGTCATCAACAATACTGTAAAGGTATTCGGCTAATTGGGGTGAGATTTTCTTAAAAGCAAAATCATCTATTACCAGAAGATCGGACTTGGATAATGTTCTGATTAAATAGCTTATTTTATTGGATAGTTCTGCTTTTGTTATCTCAGAGATCAAGTTTGCAAAACTATAAAAGGAGACCCGAAGGTTTTTTCTGCAGGCAAGATGAGCAAGTGCTTTGGCAAGGTGTGTTTTTCCTACTCCGGTAGAACCAACCAGAAAGACATTCTCCGCTTTCTCAATAAATCTTAAGGTCGCCAGTTCTCTTATCTGTACTGCATTTATTGAAGCATTGGCTCTGAAGTCAAAACTCTCAAGAGTTTGGTTTCCTTTTAACCCGGCACTTATTAACAGGCGTTCTATTTTTCTGTTTCTTCTTAACTCAAGTTCATCATCTAAAAGCAGAGATAATAGTTCTGTATATGCAAGCTCTCCTTGATCTGCCTGTTTTAATCTTTGTTCCAGAGTATCTATTATTCCTGCTAGTTTAAGATTACTGAGCTGCTCTTTGATTTGTGCATAGTTAGACATAAGTATTTATCCTATTCGTTATTGTTAATAAAGTAATTTATTGGACGTACAAACTGTAATGTGTTATCAGAGATAACTAACTGCAATGATGTTTCATCCTCCTGGCTCAAGAGTTTTAATATTACATTCTTAAAATCCCTCGGATGATAACTCGTTAGTTCATTTATGCAGATTAGGGCTGCTTCCTCTACAACCTTGCTGCTATAGTTTTTTGCAACAGATATTATCCCCTGTGCCCGCCGCATATTTATAAAAGCGTGGGGAGCAAGTATTTTCTCTATAAGGTCCCGAAGATTCTTTCCGCTAATCCTCTCTGCTCACGTAACAGGTAAGCTGGTAAGTTTCCGTCTAAAGACTTCTGTATGTATTTCAGGGAAGTCATCATAATCAGTCTGCCGGTTGTTCTTTGGTATCAGGTGTTGTTTTATTAGTTCTTCATTATAATAAATCTCAACTGTCCGGGATTTTGCCTTAACGAAGAGAGTCTCTCCCACATATTGGTAAGGGACACTGTAGGACTTTTTATTTATCTGGATAAAACAATCAGGATGTACTTTTACCTGCTTCCATTCAGAGATTTCATATTCCTGTTCCGGTAGGGGAAGCATAACGGGTTGTTCTACTTCCTTAAAAAACTCATAGGGCTTTAGTTGTGTTGTCCCATGTTTTCTTTGACCATAATCCTGTATTAACCATTGTTTTATCTGATGATTCGCTTCTGTAATTGTAATTGAAGGATTTATAGCAAACATTTTCTTAAACTCTTCTCTAATAGTTGGAACATCCCGCTCTACTTTTCCTTTGTCTTTTGGTTTTGCAGGACGGCAGGGATTTATAAAAACTCCATAATGTAATCCCATTTCAGCATAACTTCGGTTTATCTTTGGTTCATAAAGATCCGGCTTTATTACTCCTGCTTTCAGGTTATCCAGGGATAAAGTCTTTGTCACTCCTCCGAAGAACCGGAACATCTTTATATGAGACTCTACAAAGCTCTTCTGATCCTGCATAAATACAAACTCTGCAAATTTATGTCTCGATGAACAGAGTGTACCGATAAAAGCAACCGAAATCAAAGGGTGTTAGATAACGACCTCAAACGTCTAAAAAAGGAATTTACAAAATAACACTTTAACATTAAAGATTACCAAAATGTTACTAAGACCTATTGTATCTATTGTATTTATTGCATCAATTGTAGAGGAATTCAACAAAAAAGGCCTCAAAACAGCGTTTTTCTACTGCATTTGAGGCTCTTTTTAATAGTGCGGAGAGGGAGGGATTCGAACCCTCGGTACCAGTTTCCCAGTACGACGGTTTAGCAAACCGTTGGTTTCAGCCACTTACCTACCTCTCCAGGCTGAATTATTTATTTTTTGAACAAATCATTTATATGATCTGTTCTCTATTTTAGAAGCGCAAATATAGAGAAAATTAAATTAACTTTAAAACATATCTGCTGATTTTATTTATTTCTCCTTCCGCTTTCTACTGCTTTCCGTTTATTTAGCATTATTTCTTCAGATGATACATTTTTATATTTATTATTAATATATATTATTGCATTAACTTATTGAGATATTTTATGAGCATGATTTATCTTAAAAAACCGGAATATAAAGGAAAAAGATTCATTTCTTTCGATGGCTCTTCTTCTTTCGATCTGAAGAAAAGTAATAAGTATTTATCGGTGCTGTCTTTATTGCTTCTTACTGCTCTTGGGGTTTTTATCTCTCTTCGTTTGAACACCAGCTCTTTCGGGATTGATCAGGCTGTCGCTCTCTTATTCTGGATAACTATGATCTATTTATGGATAAAATTATTGAATATGCCTGTTGAAATATCCCTGAAGGATAATAGGATCTTCTTTACTGATTATATCTCTAATATTAAATATTTCTTAATTTCTGACCTCCTTACGATCGAACAGAAAAAATCAATGATCCACCTGGTAGCTAAGAATGGTAAAATAACTTTTCAGTCCGGGTTTGATGGCTTAAATGAATTGCTTGAGGAGTTATCCCGGAAGAATTCTGAATTAAAGTCTATCGGTTTCAATGGAACATCCAATGAAGGTCTTAAGTAAAATCCTTGTTTTCTCATGTATCAGTATTTAATTTTCTTTTTCTTAAAATGGAGTACTAATGAATACCCTAAAAACGGTATTTCTAATGACCGCTATGATGATGATCTTCCTCATCGTGGGTTACCTTCTGGGAGGATCTACTGGGTTAACTATTGCTTTTTTCTTCTCTCTAATGATGAATTTCGGAAGTTACTGGTTCTCTGATAAAATTATCCTTTCTTTGTACAAAGCTAAGCAGGTTACACACGAGGAATCTCCAAAGTTTTATGATATGGTTGAACAGCTTGCTCAGAATGCCTCTATTCCAATGCCCCGGCTTTATATTGTAGAGGATCCGACTCCTAATGCATTCGCTACCGGCAGAAATCCTGAACATGCCGCCGTATGTGCAACAACAGGTATCCTGCAGGGCTTGAACAATGATGAATTAGCCGGCGTTATCTCTCATGAACTGGCTCATGTTAAACATCGCGACATTCTTACCGGTACTATTGCCGCTACTATTGTTGGTACAATTACCTACATTGCCCAAATGGCCGGATGGGCTATGATGTTTAGTGGCAGAGGCGGCGACGGGGATGATGACAGGGGAGGCATTTCCTCTTTAGTCCTCCTGATTTTGGCTCCAATAGCGGCTACCTTACTTCAGCTTGCAATTTCAAGATCAAGGGAATATGCAGCTGATGCCGGAGGAGCTCGTATTTCCGGTAAACCGCTATCTCTTGCTTCGGCTCTTAGAAAAATATCATCTCAGAATGAGCTTAAAGGTGTTAATAATGCAGGACCTGCTACTGCCCAGCTTTTCATTGTCAATCCGCTTAACGGTGGCGGTATTAAAAAGCTTTTTGCTACTCATCCCCCTATTACTGAAAGGATTCACCGGTTAGAAGAAATAGCAAGTGGAAAAGTGTAATATAATTATCACGTTTATAAATTACATATGAAAAACACAGATACTCATGGTTCTATAATTCCTTCTAATTCATACAAGGAACCTGCTCCTATCACCGATAAAGAGAATCCTTTCGAATCAATGATGGAACGGTTCGATCATGCAGCCAAAATTCTTGGTCTTGACCAGGGGATTTATAACTATCTCAAAAATCCGGTTAAACAAATAATTACTTCTATTCCGATTATTATGGATCATGGCGGTATAGAAGTATTTGAAGGTTACCGGGTTATTCATAATGATATTTTAGGACCTTCTAAAGGCGGGATCCGCTATGCTCCCGATGTTAATCTTGATGAAATGAAAGCTCTTGCTGCCTGGATGACCTGGAAATGCTCAATTGTTGGCATTCCTTTCGGCGGTGCAAAAGGTGGAATTAAATGTGATCCTTCTAAAATGAGTAAGGGTGAAATTGAAAGAATGACCCGGAGATTTACTTCTAATATGCTGGATGTTTTCGGTCCTGATAAAGATATTCCCGCACCGGATATGAATACGAATGAACAAACAATGGCCTGGATAATGGATACTTATAGTATGCATACCAAAAGAACTGAAAAAGCAGTTGTAACTGGAAAACCCAGTATTTTAGGTGGCTCCTTAGGCAGAAGGGAAGCTACCGGCAGGGGAGTTATGATTGTCTCTGTTTCTGCTTTGAATAAATTGAGTATCAATCCAAAAAATGCCATTGCAGTAATACAGGGATTTGGTAATGTTGGATCTGTATCTGCAAGCCTGCTTCATGAACAGGGTGTAAGGATCATCGGTCTCAGTGATATAAACGGAGCTATATATAATAAAAATGGATTTAATATCCCTGAAGTTCTTGAACATGTAGAAAAAAATGGTTCACTGAAGAACTATCCCAAAGCTGATGAAATATCTAATGAAGAACTGCTCGAACTCAATTGTGATTTACTTGTACCTGCAGCTAAGGAAGATCAGATAACTTCACATAATGCACATAAGCTTAAGTGCAGAATAATCGCTGAAGGCGCTAATGGTCCTACTTCAGCGAATGCTGATAATATTCTTCAGGAAAAGGGGATTTTGGTTATTCCTGATATCCTGGCAAATGCTGGAGGTGTTACCGTTTCCTATTTTGAATGGGTGCAGGATCGGATGGGTTATTTCTGGACACTCCCGCTTGTGAATGAAAGACTTGAACGGATGATGGATGAAGCTTTTATTAATGTTTATAAATCAGCTGAACAATATAATGTTACCTTAAGGATAGGAGCATATATATTAGCAATTGATAAGGTAGCTAAAACCCTGAAAATCCGCGGCATCTATGCTTAAAATAAATAGACTGCTCTTTAGTTCGTTCCTTCTCGTATATATTTTTATGTTACGCTCAGGAGCTTATTCCCAAACTAAAACCAATTTGGATGTGTTTTTCAGTTTGGTTGATTCATCGGTAAATCAATTTCTCCAAACTTCAAATATTCCTTCAAAAATAAAAGTTGATCTGTTAAATGGTGATGCTTATTCGGTTTTTAACAGTAGGATATTAGGCGACCTAAGATCTAAAGGTATTGAACCGGCTAATACAAAGACTGACAGCTTCCCGGTTTTGTCTTATACTTTAGAAAAACCCCTTACTCAATACACAAATATTTTCAGGGATGGATTCTTAGGCACTTATCTGGTTCAAAGGGTTATTTCCATAAAAGGGAATTATTATTATCCCGGTTTAGGCAGAAAGGAATTCTACTTCGCTAATTTAGATACTGTGAACACAGATGAAATTAAAAGTATTGAGAATATATCCTTTAAATTCACTAGCGCGACTCTTCCTCCTGAACCTTTCTTTTCCGGTTTATTTGAACCTATTGCTGCTTTGGGCACCGCTGCTGCTGCTGTTATTCTTTTTTTTACAG
>JARLHD010000150.1 GCA_031292435.1 Ignavibacteriaceae bacterium | reverse complement strand
GGCCCTCTCTGGGTTCGCGGCGGCATCCAGATAGAATCCGAAGATGGCAGATTGTACGAGATCCGGAACCGAGTAACGCTTTGCAGATGCGGGAAATCTGAGAATAAACCTTTCTGTGACGGCAACCACGTTGAGGGATAAAGCTGGGAATTGGATATTTGCTTCGAGCCTGAATAAATCGAAAATAGGTGAATACGCCTTTTTCAGGCGCAAAAAAAATTGTTTGAATTATTCTTTGCAATTATTTCTTTATGATAAAATCGCTCCCATGAAAATATGAACCATGGACCATACAATGCCTGGAAGGAAAATCCCAGAACATCATTATTTGCTGGAGCAAGGATTATTTTATTCACTGCACCATATTATTTTTTTCAATCTTATCTTGACTTTGTCACATTTCCTTTTCACGTCTACCGCGAAGTATAATTTTATTCCAATATATTTGAGATCGTGAAACAAATAACAGGAGACTTCATCAAGTCAAGTAATATTTCTGTAGAAAAATACATTTCTGAAAAGCATCTTGAACTCTATTTTCAAACAAGAACTCGTTCTGTCCTTTCAACCTGTATTGATTACCTTAATGGTTTGATAGTTCTTCAGTATAGGAAAAATATGAGAAAAATGGCAATCTATTGTTGTAAATGCTCTAACGACCAATCACTAAGCCATTTCCTCTCAACTTCTCCTTGGCGTTCTACAGATCTCCTCAAATCTGTTCGAACAAAAGCCATTCAAACTATAGGCAAAAATGGTGTTCTTATACTTGACGAATCAAGCATAAAAAAATCTGGAAATAGTTCTGTTGGAGTTTCTCATCAGTATTGTGGCAACCTTGGAAAAAAAGATAATTGCCAGGTTGGTGTCTTCCTTGCTTATTTTAAGAAAAAGAGGAGAATGCTGATTGATGAGAGACTATATCTCCCGCAAAAGTGGATTGATGACCAGGTTCGTTGCTTAAAGGCTAAAATTCCTCATGAGGAGATTAAATTTCGAACCAAGCATGAGCTTGGTCTTGAAATGATTGATAATGCAATAGAAGAAGGTATTCCTTTCTCCTATGTTACAATGGATGGATTCTACGGAGAAAATCCTGAGTTATTAACAGAACTTGAAAGTAGAGGCTTAACTTTTGTTGCAGACATAGCTGTCGATACTCTTGTTTATGTCGAGAAACCAGTAGCTGAGATACCTGCGAAAAAGGGAATAAGAGGAAGAAAACCCACTATCCCCCGGGTTTTGAATACATTATCAACAAGAGTTGATTGTCTTTCCAGTTCAAATGAGGGATGGAAACTTATCAATGTTAGAAAAACGGAAAGAGGGTACAAAAAAGTCCATTTTAAGGCTGTAAAAGTTTGGAGACGTCAGAGTAAATTACCTTGTGAGAAGCCATTATGGCTTCTCATAAGTAGAGATTCAGAATCAAATGAAATTAAATATTCACTATGTAACGCCTCTGAAGATACTCAATTGGATGAACTCGCAAAAATGCAGAGTTCAAGGTATTGGATTGAGAGAGCATTTCAGGATGCAAAAGGAAACTGCGGAATGGCGGAATATATGGTGAGAAATTGGAACGCATGGCACCATCATATGGCATTGGTAATGCTTGCAATGCTTATTTTGATCTCATATCAGATGAAATTCGAAAAGGTGAAAGCGCAAGTTTCAATTCCGGCTGTTGCTGAAATTTTTAAATTTCATAATCCTCTGAAAGTAATGAATGCGACACAACTTGCTAGAAAGTTAAATCAAGATAATGAAATGAGAATGAGGGCGAGAACAAGCAGGTTAAAAAGATCAGAATTTTTGAAATTCTGATCGAAAAAAGATGGATTCTTGTATCCAATACTGGAAAGTCTGTAATTTGGTGGAAAATGTTGAAAATATGACAAAGAGATGAACCTCAATTAAGAGAAAATAAAAGTTGCAGAATAAGAAATGGAATAAAAGTCTTGTAAGATTTGGTACGACGGATAAAAATGAAAGTAAATCAGGAAAAAGAAGTTAATATGACAATGTCAAGATAGGATAAGATGTTTTATTTTCTGGCTAATCATTGGCTTACATATGATATCTGTTTATATTGCCTGATTTTGAATCCTTGTTAGAGGGGCTTAGAATTCTATAAGTTATTTAATGACTCAGTTGATATAATATTTATAATATAACAACTAAATACTGTACTATAGAAGGCGCATAGTACACCGAAAAAAGGAGGGAAAGAATGGTAAAAATGACAATGATTGAAGCTCTTGAAAAGCTCGCAGAACTCAATGATTATGATGATATCCTTGTACAAACCAATGCAGGAGAACTGAAAGCAATTGATTTTGCTATTGATGATATCAGGAACTACGCAGATGACGAGGATGAAATTTTTGATCTGGAAGTCACAAAAGAGACCATCGGGGAATTTGATGAAAATGGATATGTGAAGCTTGGAGAGCCTTTGTATAGAGTGGTGAGAGAGGAGCAATAATGCCTCGCCCATCAAAAACAAAAGAATGGCCCAACAATAACAGAATTGCGATCTATCTAAAAGAAAAAGACACAATTCAAT
>JARLHD010000149.1 GCA_031292435.1 Ignavibacteriaceae bacterium | reverse complement strand
TGCTTTCTTGGCATTCTTTATGGCTTTATATTCTGCGGTCAAGATACCATCCGATCCATTGTTTTCTATATCCGGAATAGACATAAGTTCTTTTTGGACAGCGAGAGCAGGTCCCATGATATCTATCCGTCCCTTCATGGCACGCTTCATAAGCATATCTACAGTAAGCAGGCGATTTATCTCATTAGTACCTTCAAAGATCCTATTTATCCTTGAATCCCTATATGCGCGGGCGGCGGGATATTCTTCAGAGAAACCATATCCACCATGAATCTGGACTCCTTCATCAACAACATAATTCAACATTTCCGAGCCGTATACTTTCAACATTGCACATTCAATAGCATATTCTTCTGCTGCTTTCAGAGCAGCCTCTTCATATTTGACACGTTCGGAACGGAGTTCTATTATTTTATTATTTATAAGGTCACTTACCCGATATGTGGCAGATTCGGCAACAAATATTCTAATAGCCTGTTCGGCGATTTTGTGTTTAATTGCCCCAAAGGATGAAATAGGAACACCAAATTGTTTCCTGTTATTAGCGTATGCAATGTCAACTGAAGATACATGTTTAGCACTTCCAGTGGTCATAGCGCAGAGTTTAAATCTACCAACATTAAGGATATTGAATGCGATATAGTGTCCCTTTCCAATCTCTCCGAGAATATTATCAACAGGAACTTTAATATTGTCAAGGAAAAGGGCACGGGTAGAGGAACCTTTTATCCCCATTTTATTTTCTTCCTTACCTCTATTAAACCCTTCTGATTTTGCATCAATAATGAAGCAAGTAAACTTATCCCCTTCCACTTGAGCGAAAGTAATTAATATATCAGCAAATCCTCCGTTAGTAATCCACATCTTTTGTCCATTAAGAAAATAATATTTACCATCCGGGGAGAGAACCGCAGTTGTTTTAGCAGAGAGGGCATCAGAACCAGAAGTAGGTTCAGTAAGGCAGTATGCAGATTTAAGTTCACCGCTTGCAAGTTTAGGGAGATATTTTTTCTTTTGTTCATCAGTTCCATAATAAAGAATCGGCAGGGTGCCAATACCGGTATGAGCTGCAAAAGAAACACTCCATGAAAAACCTGAACCAAGCTCAAGTGATATACCTGTATTGGTATTAAAATCTTCACCGAGTCCCCCGTATTCTTCAGGAACAGCCGCACCCAACAAACCAACTTCACCGGCCTTATCCATCAGTTTTACAGTCAAACCTTCTTCCTGTTTATCGATCGCATCTATATTCGGAACAATTTCCTTATTTAGAAAATCCCTTGCAGCAGAGATCATCATTTTCTGATCATCAGAGAATTCTTCGGGTATAAAGACCGATTGAGGATCAGTTTCTTTAACAAGGAATTCCCCTCCTTTTAAGACATTTGTTTTTGCAGTTTCGGTAATCATGTTTTATCCTAAATAGTTTAGATTAATTTAATAATTCAAAGACAGCGGCAACACCCTGACCGCCCCCGATACAGGCAGTTACCAATCCATATTTTTTATTTCTTCTTCTTAATTCATTCAGAAGCTGGATAGTAAGTTTAGCACCAGTACAACCAAGAGGATGTCCAAGAGCTATGGCTCCACCGTTAACATTGACATTTTCAATATCAAGACCAGCTTCATTAATAACTGCAATAGCCTGTGAAGCGAAAGCTTCATTCAGTTCAATCAGATCTATTTCATTTAGTTTCATACCGGCTTGTTTTAAGGCTTTTGGTATTGCAGCGACGGGTCCTATTCCCATGATCCTAGGTTCAACTCCTTCAACAGCATACGATTTCAGAACAGCGAGAGGCTTAAGATTTAATTTCTTTACCAAACTGTCGGACATAACGAGGACAAAAGCTGCACCATCTGATGTTTGGGATGAATTTCCTGCAGTTACTGTACCTCCATCAGCAAAAACCGGTTTAAGTTTAGAAAGAGCATCGAGAGTGGTATCCTTTCGTGGTCCTTCATCAGTGTCAACAATTACCCGATTTACTTTTCGTTTACCTGACTCCAAGAAAACATCCTCCACTTCTACAGCAACTATTTCATTTTTAAAGAATCCTTTTTCAATTGCATTGATTGCCTTCATATGAGAGTCATAAGAAAACTGATCCTGAATCTCACGAGGTATTTTATAATCGTGAGATATTTCTTCAGCAGTTAGTCCCATACTCAGATAATAATCAGGATGATCTTTTGCTATTTTATAATTAGGTGATGTTTTCCATCCAGCAGTAGGAACGAAGGACATAGATTCAGTTCCGCCAGCGATTATACAATCAGCGAATCCCGAACGTATTTTAGAGACCGCGATTGAGATAGTCTCCACTCCAGAAGCACAATAACGGTTAACAGTCATACCAGGAACTCTTTGAGGGAGGCATTGAAGAGCGATCATTCTACCCATCTGCAGACCCTGTTCAGCTTCAGGAACAGCATTTCCTACAATAAGATCATCAATCAAACCCATATCAAGCTGAGGTACCTGTTTAAGAAGATATTTAATAACATCAGAGGCGAGATCATCCGGGCGATAATTTCTAAATGCTCCTTTTTTTGCTTTTCCGACAGCAGACCTATAACCTGCAACTATATAAGCTTCTTTCATACAATTCTCAATTTAATTTCTTAATACTTTACCTGTTGTAAGAATACTTTGAATTCTTTCAAGTGTTTTCTTTTCTGTAATCAGACTTAAAAACGCTTCCCTCTCAAGATCGAGCAAATACTGTTCATTGACTAAAGCAGGAGAAGTAAGGTCACCGCCACACATGACATATGCAAGTTTCTCAGCGATCTTTTTATCATGCTCTGAAATGTAGTTTGCCTTAAAGTAAGAGAATGCTCCTACAAGCATAGATGCAAGTCCACTTCGTCCAAGTACTTTTATATTTTCTCTTTTGGCTGGTCTAGTATAACCCAAATCTGATAATTCGATAGCTGCTTTTTTAGCTTCAGCAAGAATTCGATTCCGATTCAGTACATATTCATCCTTTCCTTTCCTGAAAATTCCAAGTTCAAATGCTTTATATGCGGAGGTGGATACTTTTGCCTGGGCAATAGAAAGAAAATAATTCTGCAATTCAGGGAATTCGATAGTTCCTTCTTTATAATTATCAGAAGCCCTAAGAGTCATCTCTTTGGATCCGCCGCCAGCAGGTATAATTCCGACACCTACCTCGACGAGGCCGATATAAGTTTCGGCACCAGCTACTATTTTATCAGAATGCAGACATATTTCACATCCTCCGCCGAGAGCAAGCCCATGAGGAGCTGCAACAACGGGAATATCCGAATACCGAATCCTCATGGTAGTGTTCTGAAAAGTTCTGACGGCAAGATCGATATCATCATATTCCTGTTCATTGGCAAGCATGAACATCATAGCAAGATTAGCACCCGCAGAAAAATTCTGACTGTCATTTCCGATTACAAGTCCTTTAAAATCCTTCTCTGCAATTTCGATTGATTTACTTATTCCTTCAAGGACCTCGGAGCCGATTGAATTCATTTTAGTGCGAAATTCAAGATTAAGGATACCATCGCCGATATCATGAAGAATAGTTCCGTTATTAGTCCACACAGGTTTAGTGCATCGATAGTCATCAAGAATAATAAAATTATCCTTACCGGGAATATTTTTATATTCACCCGAAGAAATATCATAATACAACTTCCTTCCATTTACAGTTTTATAGAAGGATTTATTTCCTTTTCGATGTAATTCATAAACCCAGGTATCCGGTTTTAGGTTCAACTCTTCCATCATAGGGATTGTTTTATCAAGTCCAAGGATATCCCAGGTTTCAAAGGGACCTATTTCCCAACCAAAGCCGGCTTTAACTGCATCATCCAATTTGTATAACTCATCTGCAATTTCGGGAATACGGAAGGATACATACTTAAATATCATGAAAGACAGTTTTTTGAGAAACTCCCCTGCTCTATCGTGAGAGTAGGTAAGCATTTTTATTCTTTCATGAAGGTCCTCAACAGGTTTTGCAGCAGTTACAGAAGGAAACTTTGCTTTAGAGGATGTCTGGTATTCGAAGTTATCAAGATTAAGTTCCAGAATTTCTTTTTCGCCTGAAGGAGATTTAATTTTTTTATAGAATCCCTGTCCAGTTTTATCACCCAGCCAATTATTTGACTCCAATTTTTTTATAAAGTCAGGTATTTGGAATAACTCTCTTGATTCATCATCGGGGCAGTCGTTAAATATGTTGGACGCAACTTTTATCATAGTATCAATTCCGACAACGTCCGCAGTCCTGAATGTAGCTGATTTAGTCTTTCCAGTGATAGTACCGGTTAGCAAATCTATCTCACTGATCTTAAGTTTCATTTCTTGCATTAACCTGAATACAGCCATCATATTAAAAAGACCGACACGGTTAGCAATAAAAGCAGGAGTATCCTTGCACAGGACCGGAGTCTTTCCGAGAAACAAGTCGCCATAATCGGACAAGAAGTCGATTATATCTTGACGGGTATATTGAGTAGGAATGATTTCCATAAGTGGAAGATACCTTGGCGGATTAAAGAAATGAACCCCACAGAAATGTTCTTTGAATCCCTGACTTCTTCCAGCAATCATACTATTTATCGGGATACCTGAGGTATTTGAAGTAATAAGAGTATCCGTGCTCCGAAACTCTTCGACTCTTTCAAACAGTCTCTTTTTAACTTCCAAATTTTCCAGGACTGCTTCAATTATCCAGTCACTGTTCTTAATAAGTGGCAGATCATCATCAAAATTGCCTGTTTTAATTTGTGAAACAAAAGAAGGATGATACAGGGGCTCCGGATTGGATTTAATGACGCTTTGTATATTATTGTTAACAGTAGAATTGCGCACTTTAGATGATCTTAAATCTAATCCTTTTTGTAAATCTTCATCAGTCATCTTTTCTGAAGCAATATCAAGAAGCAATACAGAGCAGCCAATATTTGCAAAATGACAGGCGATTCGAGAACCCATTACTCCAGAACCAAGTACAGTAACATTTTTGATTTTTCTATTCATGACAAACCAGGATTATTATAATATATTAGTTATACCGGGAGCATTGTATATGTGCTCCATTTGATCCCTATATTTTTCAATCAGAAATCTTCTTTTGACTTTCATAGTCGGAGTTAATTCACCAGTTTCAACTGACCATAAATCCGACACCAGGGCGATCTTTTTGATTTGTTCGATATGTCCAAAGCCTTTATTGTATTTCTGAACCTCCTTCCAAATCCTTTTCTTAACCTCATCGGATTGGACTATTTCATTGGGGGAGTTTAGGGGAAGATTCTTCTTTTCAGCCCATTTCTTAATAAAGTCGAACTTTGGCTGAATAATAGCTGCAGTAAACTTTCTGTTTTCGCCGATAACCATAATATGCTCTATGAAAAAGGATTCCTTCATTTTATTCTCAATGAGCTGCGGGGCAACAAATTTACCGCCACTTGTTTTGAAGATATCGCTTAACCTACCTTTAATTCTTAAATATCCATCATTTACAATTTCGCCAATATCACCAGTATGAAACCAACCTTCTGAATCAATAGCATGAAGAGTTGCTTCGTTATTTCTGTAATATCCGAGCATTACATTAGGACCTTTTGCAAGAATTTCATTTTCACCTGATAATTTGATAGAGACGCCGGGTATACATTTTCCGGCAGTACCAATATAAAAGCGACCTTTTTCGAACCTGTTACAAGTGAGTACCGGGGAAGTTTCAGTCAACCCATAACCTTCTATAACAGGCATACCGGCTGCAGTAAAAATTCTTGCGAGTCGAGGTTGAAGTGCTGCAGAGCCAGAGACTATCCCTTTCACCTCTCCTCCCAAAGCTTCCTGCCATTTCACAAATACAATTTTTCTTGCGAAGAACAATCTTACATTATAGAACAAGTTGTTTTTGCCTTCCAGATCAAAGTGGTTTGCAAGGTTTACAGCCCATCCGAAGATTGCCAGTTTTATAAAATTTAGGTCACGCCCTGCGGCCATTATTTTTTCAAATACTTTTTCCAGGAGGCGGGGCACAGTAACAAAGAAATTTGGTTTAACTTCTTTAATATTCTCACCGATAGTTTCAAGGCTTTCGGGATAATTTATTTCGGCGCCTATCAGCATGTAGAAATAGACAGCTGATTTCTCGAATATATGGCAAAGAGGAAGAAAACTAATCGTTCTTTTGTAGAGGTGGACAGGAAAAAGCTGAGTTAGGGCATAAACATTACTCATTATATTTTTATGAGTGAGCATAACTCCTTTTGGAATACCAGTGGTGCCGGAAGTATAAATGACAGTCGCGATGCCGCTCTCTTTAACATTACTAATCCTCAGGTTCAATTCGTTCCGGTTGGATTCATCTGCCAGATCTAATAATTCAGACCAATTATGGTTGTTCTTAATATTGTTAATAGAAAAAATTTCCTGAATTTGTGCAGTAGTTCTTTTTCTTACATTTTTTACTTTTTTAAGGATTTCATAATTTTCTGCAAAAGCCAACTTAATATTTGCATCGTCAAATATATAACAATAGTTATCTTCGCTATTATTTGGATAGAGAGGTACTAATAAAGCACCTACCTGCAGAACGGCGAGATCAATAAAATTCCATTCAACACGATTTCTCGAGATCAGGGCGATAGTGTCACCGGGTTTTATTCCGAGTTTTATAAATGCAAGGCTGAGTTTATCGACAATTGATTTAGCCTGAAGGGTGCTGTATTTTCTCCATTTGCCGGTGATCTTATCAGAGAAAGCAGCGTCTTTAGGGAAGTTTTTCAATTGGAAAGGAAGCAGATCTATAATCCTTTTAGGTTCAAGTTTCGGGGATTCCAATTTTTAGTCCCAAGATTATTTTAATATTTACGCTCTTTAAGTAAATATTAAAAATAGATTTCAATAAGGAAGTTTATACGTCACAGTTACCTATCCCTACTTTTTTTAAAGTAAGAAAAATCTTACTCCACTTTTCTTAGCGTAAGAAAAGTGGACAAAAGAAACATGGCTTAAAATATTTTGCTATAAATTCAGTTCCATTCCATTGCTCGGGAAACAACTCGTTGCACTCAGACAGTTTCCCTCGCTGCCATTCCATTCCACTGAATTTACTTTACGCAAAATATTTAAGGCCGTTTCAATACGATCCAAACTAAACCAAATAAGGATCAGACAGCAAAATATTTAAGGCCATTAAATGTGAACCAAACTAAATCCAAATAAGGATCGGACATTTAGTTTTGGTATTGAGGGTAAAATACGTCCCACATAAGCGGGACGTATACAGGTAATTATTTAGCGGCTGCTTTTTCTTCAGTTATAGAAAGATCGGGGCGTGTTTTGCCATTCCAATGATCGAACTTCAGGACATAGGACATAAATTTTTTCTGGAGATCTTTCTTTTCCTGATTAGACATCTGATTGTTCTTCTCCATATCCGAATAAAAATCAGAGCTAGATTTATCGGAGCGAACCAGGA
Organism: Ignavibacteriaceae bacterium; assembly: GCA_031292435.1. Classification (GTDB taxonomy): domain Bacteria; phylum Bacteroidota; class Ignavibacteria; order Ignavibacteriales; family Ignavibacteriaceae; genus Fen-1301. The sequence goes on along the minus strand of JARLHD010000149.1, from coordinate 581 downwards.
GAATAGCATTATTTGTCTCACCAAAGTTTTGGCGCCAAATGCGAGCTGACATTCTTAAGTTTAATTTTGCATTTATTGCAGAAATATCATGTGCTATGCTGAGGGCTTCATCTTCCTTGCCAGGGACGAGTTCATAATAATCGAAATGCAGGAACTTTGCATCTTTTGGCTGGACAAGAGGATCTTTAGCAGTATAAGAATCGTTCTCATCCAAGGTATAAATCCTGCGCGAGTTAGAAGATATAGTGCCATCAAACTCAGTGGCTAACCTTTTGTATTCCGCCTGGTCAACAGTTTTCATTTTTTCCATGCGTGTTTTATTCCATTCATCAATATCAGCATAATTCTTCAGATCTACGATGTAGTTATATTCATAACGATCAAACTGAACGCAATCCCATTTTAGGTTTGGATAATTATTTGTAAGAAAAACATTCATATCCTTTTGCGCCTGCTCATACTGATCAGCCTTATTAGGAATAACAACATCAGTCATTACTATAATCCTGACAGGTGTTTTATTTTCCTGGGAAAAAAGTGAGGGTATGGATGAGAAGAAAACAACAACGAATAGAATCCAT
>JARLHD010000148.1 GCA_031292435.1 Ignavibacteriaceae bacterium | reverse complement strand
CAATCCTGCCATAAGTTCCCGGCTGTCTAAGACATCGTTTACACTTCCTCTAGAAAAATAATTCATAATTTATACGCCACCGTATGCATTAAAGCCACCGTCAACAGGAATTACCACACCTGTAATAAACTTTGATCTATCAGAAATCAGATAGAGCAGAGTACTGTTCAGATCTTCCGGTTCACCGAATCTTCCCATTGGAGTACCTGCGATAATTTTATGACCACGTTCAGTAAGTGCGCCTGTTTTTTCGTCAATGAGAAGAAACCTGTTTTGGTTTGTAAGGAAGAATCCTGGAGCGATTGCATTTACACGGATGTTGACCTTTGCCAGATGCACTGCAAGCCATTCAGTAAAATTATTTATAGCCGATTTAGCTGCGGAATAGGCGGGGATTTTGGTAAGTGGTCTATATGAATTCATAGAAGAGATATTAACTATTGAGCCGCCGCGCATAAGCATATCCTCAGCGAAAACCATAGAGGGAAGCATTGTACCGAGGAAGTTAAGATCGAAGACATTTCTGAATCCGTTCATATCCAATCCGAAGAAAGTTTTTGAGAGATCGTCAATGTTATCTTTACTGACCCATTCATCTTTCGTGGTAGCTGTGGGTGAATTGCCGCCAGCTCCATTTATCAATACATCTATTTTACCAAACTTTTGGTTGATTTCTTTTTTAGCTTCAATAAGACTTTCCTTATCCAGCACATTAGCGACAGCGCATAAAACAGGTGCGCCTTTTTTCTTAGCCATGCCCTGCAAGCATTCTTCACATCGACCCTGTTTATAATCAAGGATTGCTACCTTAGCGCCGGCATTGATTAGGGCCATTGAAAACACGCTTCCGAACACACCGCAACCGCCGGTAAGGACGACAACTTTATCTTTAATATCTTCTTCAAACATCTAATAAATCTCCAGGATTTTGTATTACTAATTTATTACAATTGAATTTTTATTTACTTCAGGGGCAAAAATAACCGGGACAGTTAATTTAGATACATCGGTACCTGTTACTTTGATTGAACCAGTGAGCGCTCCTTTAAGTGATATTAGCGATTTAATATTATCTGAGAAAGTAACATTTTTCAGGTTAATGTTATTTGCTTGACTAATTGTGAATAAAAGATCGTTTTTTGTATTGAATTTTACATTGTCGAAGACGATACCATCAGCATAGTATATATCCCCGCCTGCAAGTGTTTCGAAATATGAATTGGTAATTTTGATATTTTTTACAGGACTTTCAGCGAGTGCATCAATCAGCAACGCATGTTCAGCTCCATTACAAATAATATTATTCAGATTGAAATTGCGGAATACGGGGAGCTTTTCTGGTTTGTTATTATTTTCATCGAGGTTTTGTTCATAAGAGAAGCTGAACAACACGGCTTCATGGATTATATCTTTCATATAAACACCATCAACAAAGATATTTTCTACAAGTCCACCCCGATCTCTAGCGCTTTTGAATCTTAGGCCGATATCGGTTCCCATAAAATTGCAATTTTTGACAGAGATGTTTTTAATTCCACCATCAGATTCGCTACCAATAACAAAACCTCCATGAGCATGGTATACGATACAATCGGCGATTATTATATTAGTAAGAACGGGAGATTGTTTTTTACCTCCACCTGCTTTCATACAAATACCATCGTCGCCAGCGTTTACAGTGCACTTATAGATAAGGACATTATCGCACGAGTTGATATCCATTCCATCGCCGTTCTGGGCCCATGTTTCATTATTTATTTTAATATTACAGAAGATTACGTTTTGACATTGAAGCGGCTGTAATGCAAACATTGGAGAATTCTGAATTGTAATACCATCTATCAATACATTTTTACAATTTATAAGTAAAGTCATATATGGGCGCATAGATTCACGGTATGGTATGAAGTCATTTTCAGTAAGGCCCTTATTTGATTTTAACTTTTTAATATTCTTAAGACCATCAAATGCATCCTGTGAAGGATACCAGGTAGAATTATCAACGTAGCCGCCGGATTTTGTTAGACTTTGCCATTGAGAAGAAGTAAGCTTTGATTTTTTTACCGGTCTCCACGCATCACCCGAACCATCATATATACCTTCACCGGTAAGAGCTATATTTTCGAGATTAACTCCAAGTATAGGAGAGGCAACGGAATAGCCTTTTAGCGGAAGTTTTTTTATAGGATAGATTTTATGATCTTTACTAAAAATTATCAAAGCCCCGTTCTCTGCGTGCAAATTGACATTACTTTTTAATGATATTGGTCCAGTGATCCATGTCCCAGGAGGGATTATTACAGTACCGCCACCATCTTCAGAGCATTTTGCTATAGCATTATTTATAGGATCAGTATTCAGAGTATGACCATCAGGGAGAGCACCAAAATCTTTAATATTATAATTCTTATCCCGAAACACCGGAGCTTTAATCGTTCCTGTTTCAAATGGAAGGTTTGAAGTATATTTTATTATATCCTCACTATAGTTACCAGAAGTATTGGCAAGTAAGGATAAATTAAATAATAAAATAAAGGCACATAATAGTTTTGACATTCTATTCTCCTAAAAAAAGAGGCTTAATATGGCGTTCATATAGATTTTCAGTTACATTTTTACCAATTATATCAGCATATTTAACTAAGGCATCAGTGTATTTTTCTTCCATTTCAGCTGCGACTTTAAATCCTATATGAATCAATTGCCTGAAATGAGGATTATAATCAGGGTTACTTTGAACATGACGCAAGGTATTAGCAAATTTTTCACCGGACCAGTTATATACATCCAAAAGATCGGGTAATTTATCATAATCAATATCTACGACAGTGAGATAGGGTTTCATCATTTCATCAATCCGATTAAATGATTGTTCATAAATATATTTTGCAATCTTAGTACCCTCACCACCTGCTTCAGCTAGTCCTATAACCTCTTCCAGCCATGTAGTGCCAGCAGTTTTCAAATGAACGCCTACATTATATTTAGTCAATATTTTATGGATAGGTTTATAGAGAGAAAACTTATCACTTCCCGAATGTATACTCAATTTTAAATTAGGGAGTAAGGAAAATTCTTTTATGGCATAATTTATTACACAAATATCATCCTCAAATTCTCTAATAAAATCATTAACATTACCCACATAGTCAATGCCTTTATTAAATCTACCTGTAAATTTAGGAGCGATAGTTTGAACTTTGACATTCCCCAAAGATAAACCAAGGAGTATAAAGAATAATTCTTCAGGAGATTGAGGTTGTTCGTTCTCATCCACTGATACCTCGGTAATAAATGAATCAGATCCTTTTACAGATACAAGATACTTATAAATCCGGGAGGCTTCATTTATAGCTACAAGATATTTTTTTGCAAAGGAATTGATAGTATTTTCTGTAATTTCAAAACATCTTTTAATACCGGGAATTTCAATTTTCCCCTGATATTCGGAGGCTTTTTTAGTGAATGACTTTACACTTTCCAAGGAAGGGTATTCTCCAATAAAATCTGCGACATCAATAGTAAAGAAATTACAATGCTGAATAAAATCATCGACGGTTTTAATACCTATATGGTCAGCATCAATATAATAAGAAGATTTCCAACCGAGTTCCTTAACTGCATTATCAGCTTCTATTCTTGCATCAATTGGTTTAGAGCCAATCAAGGAATGTTCTCTCTTAGATTTATTCCAAACAGGAACGATCGAAACGCCTTTATCTTTAGCGCATATCAGAGCTTTAAGCTGCGCGGTACCCTGGTGTTCATATCTATCTCCAATACCCAAAGAATATTTTTCAATTAACATTTGTATTTATCCGTTAATAATTTATTACTTCAAATCTAAATAATTTGTTATTTCGTACTACTGTTATTTATCTCCCTGAGAGATTTATAAGGATCCCACTTACCATTAAAAGTCCATGCCGCATTGATGTCATTTGGTTTGGGAGAATGGGGAGCCTTAGAAAGGTTATCAGCATGCCAGGTATAATCAAGAATATCGCCATGACAATTATAATAATAGCACCTTTTTTCACCCCATTTTAATACAACAGGGACTTTAGAAGGATAGAAATAGATATTCCTATCAGCCATATTTTTTGAGAATCTACAATCAATCAAATAAAACTGGGCATCCCTATGATGCCGTCCTAATGGAAATCCGGGAATACCATCGAAATAAGAATTTCTTATTACAAATTTGTTATCTTCTCTGCCGGAACCATCGTGCCAGATAGAGGCTGTTTTATTATGACCGTAGAAGCTGCTATTTTCAATGAAACAATACCCCCTGGGACATACATAATCTACCCAGCCCTCAAAGTAACAGTTATTATGATAATACATCCCATCGGGTGTATTCCATAAACTTAAAGCATCGCCGCCATCAGAAATAATTTTACAATTATTAAGGATTACCCTGGTTACACCTGCTCCGCTTCTTATTGTAAACTGATGATCATTATTATTAAACAGGCTGCCATAATTATTATAAACCGTCAAATTCTGTAGGATTATATCAGTTACACTATCTTTGATATTTATTACTGCAGCTCCATAATCATTCGAATTAGTGAGTTTCCAGTTACTTCGGAGTTCAGCATAAATTATTCTTGTACTATCCTTATTTTCCCCAATTAAAATAACATTGTTCTTACGGATAAATAATTTTTCATTATAAATACCATTCTTTATATAAATAATATTTTTTTCATCATTATCATTTGATGTATTTAATGCATGCTGAATAGAATTAAAATTACCTGAACCATCTTTGGCTACAATATACTTTTTGTAAGTAGTTTTTATGGAATCCTGATTGGCACCCCTATTATCAGATGAAGGAATAAAAGCAGAGGAAACCCCTATTTGCACAAACCAGATAGCACAGAGTAAATAAATTAAATTTCTTTGGAACAATATTTTACTTTATTAGACAGGGAATAATAACATATCCAATTCGATCAACCAGCGACTTCTTTTCTAGAGTTTGAATTGCCAATTATTAACTCTGTATTGAGTATTATATTTTGAGGAGGAGCATCAGGATTATTGATCTGTTGAATCATTAAATTAACAGCTTCACTTCCCAATTCAGTAGTCGGTTGATCAACAAAATTAAAGATAGTAGGTATAAACCTATTAAAAGTATTTCTACCAAAGCACGTTACTTCAATATCTTCTGGAATGCTTAATCCATATTCATTTGCTGCGGCATAAATGCCAAGAGCAATTGGATAGGTAGCTGCAAAAATATAATTTGGTATATTCTTTTTCTCATATATTTTCTTGAAACCATTGTACCCATCTTCCTCACCAAATCCTCCTTCAATAATCCAATTCTGATTTATTGGAATTCTATTAGCCCTCATTGCCTTGAGAAATCCTTCGTAGCGTGCACGTCCGATATTAATATTTTTATATCCGCCAATGTGAGCTATCCTTGTATACCCTTTTTTAACTGCATAATCAACGGCTGAAAACGCACCTTCCAAATCATTAACCGTAACGCTGGAAACTCCCGGCATATCAGGAACCCTATCGATAAAAATCAAAGGGACACCATGATTAGATACTCTTTCGAAAATTGAAATGTCTTTAGTTTCCTGAGTAACAGAAACCAAAAGCCCATCAACTCTCATGGACAAAAGTGATAGGATATGCTTTCTTTCTCTTTCAGATTTTTCCTGAGAGACAGTAAGAACGATTTCATAATTATTTTCGATAGCAGTGTTATATATAGATTCAATGACTGAAGCGAAAAAGAAATGAGCAATCTTAGGAATTACCACACCAATAGTGTTAGATTTACGAGAAGATAGATTTTTAGCCATTATATTAGGCATATATCCAAGTTTCTCTGCAAGCTCTTTAACCTTAATAGTAGTTGCTGCGGAAATATCGGGGTGATCCCTAAGAGCCTTAGAAATGGTGACCTTGGAAACCTTTAATTTTTTAGCAAGGTCTTCAAGTTTAATTGGTCTATTTCTTTTATTCATAATCTTCCCACATCAAGTTATAATAATATTACAAAAGACAGATTAATTCAATAATAAATATCATTAATAAAATAAATATATACTATTTAATATTCTTTAAATTTACATTATCCATATCATCGAATACCTGATTTTCCCCGCCCATTCCCCAAATAAAGGAATAATTTGAGGTACCTACTCCGGAATGAATAGAAAAGCCGGGAGAAATAACTGCCTGTTTATCGCGGACAATTATATGTCTTGTATCACTCTCTTCTCCCATAAAATGAAAAACCATTGAATCTACCTTAAAATTAAAATAAAGATATATTTCAGTTCTACGTTGATGAGTATGCGGCGGTAATGTGTTCCATACACTGCCATTTTCAACTTCAGTCAAGCCCATAACTAACTGGCAGCTTTCTACTTTGCCTGGAAGAATATATTTATTGATTAATCTTTTATTACAATTTTCTACAGAACCGAGAGATTGCTTTTCGGCATT
>JARLHD010000147.1 GCA_031292435.1 Ignavibacteriaceae bacterium | reverse complement strand
GACGAGGGATGGGGGCACTAGGGAGGGATACTAGAGATTACAGAATATATGTTGACTTCTATACACTGATTTAGCCCAGAGATATTTTTAATGATTGCATCTGGGATTTTACTGGCATACGTAGCCATACGGCCCGCTGGGTTTGGACAAACTTCACTTAGTCTTTTCACACACTCTTTTACATCTTATTCTCTCTTTATCACTGCTATACTTCTTATAACTTTATGACCTTATAGTTATACTGGGGAATTGATGGCTGTAAATCCTTTAATAACTACAATACAAATTATAATAGTAGTTAGTGGGGCAGTATTTACATCATTAATGAGACGAGGGGGGGCAGAAAAAACACTTGAACTAAGTGTTCTAACACTATTTGGTATTTTAGGTATGCTGCTTATTCTATCTGCCAATGATTTCTTAATGTTATACTTGGGACTTGAATTACAAAGTTTAACAATGTACATATTAGCTACTATCAAAAGAAATGGTGAATTTAGTACAGAAGCAGGATTTAAATATTTTATCTTAGGGGCAGTTAGTTCTGGATTATTTCTTTTAGGGTGTGCTTATATATATTTAATCACAGGTCATACAGGATACTCAGCCTTAAGTGAACTATCTTTAGCTGGGTTATCTTCTACTCTTGGTGCTTTATTAATTTTAATTGCACTATTATGAAAAGTGGGGGCAGCACCTTTACACATGTGAATTCCAGATGTTTATGAAGGAGCTCCTTCTATTATAACAGCATTCTTTGCAATTATTCCTAAAATGGCTATCGTAGGTACAATTATCATCTTAGTAACTGGTCCTTTCTTAGGCATATTCAGTAACATTCAAGGATTGTTAATATGTAGTGCTATTCTAAGTTTATTAATAGGATGTATCGGAGCATTAAATCAGTCAAAATTAAAACGAATTCTTGCCTATAGTGCCATTTCTCACATTGGTTTCCTATTAGCCGGAATTTCTACTGGTACCATCGAAGGACTTATTGCTACAGTTATCTATAATATTCTATACATTGTTATGTCATTTAATGCATTTACACTAATAGTGGGGATATTCCCAGGGTCGTCAAACTATAATTCAATGATAGCAGGATTATCAAGACATAGTTTAATTCTAGCATTAACAGTAGCAATAGTATTACTATCTTTAGCTGGTATCCCCCCTTTAGCTGGATTTATTAGCAAATATTGAATACTAATAACAACACTAAAATCAGACTTATACTTCTTGACAGGAATAGCTATCTTATCTTCGGTAATTTCGGCCTTCTTTTATTTACAATTAGTAAAAATAATGTTCTTTAAAGATACAGGATCATACAATTGAAAAATAATGGCTGATTGAAGCTCTGGTTATTGAATACCTCTTAACACATCGGCCTCATTAATATTAGGAGGAAGTTTATTCATAATACTGACAGCTTTAATATACCCACAACCAATAATAGAAATAGCTACAGACGCGATAATACAAACATTAAGATAGAATAGAGTACAAAGGGTATGATAAGAAATTTACCCCACCCACCCTATCTACCTTATAAGCCCTCAACACCTTAAGGACTAGGGACCTTAAAAAGTATGGGGGCGGGCGTCTCATATATCTTAGGCTTATAGTATAGAGGTAATACAATTGTCTTCAAAATAATTAACGGAGGTTCAATTCCTTCTGAGCCTGAATGAAAGGTTTATCCTTAAATAAAAG
>JARLHD010000146.1 GCA_031292435.1 Ignavibacteriaceae bacterium | reverse complement strand
CATGCATGATAAATATTACAGATTTTAATCACGTTTGAAAAACGTGTTTTGATGGCGTCATCGACTTTACAACGGTGCAATAAATTTTTTTGTTAGTTTCATTGCTGAAAAATTCACCATACAATTTGAAGAGGATACAAATTCGGCGATTGAAAATTTGCCTGACAGGCTGCCTTAAAACCATTTTGAGTTCTACAATTAGGTAATATCCCATTTCAATATTTATTTCATTTCGATGAGAATCGATTAATCTTCATGTCCACCGACCTCCTGCAGTAACACTCAGTGAAACTCCAGAGGAATTCCATATTTCCAGTGGACTTCGATAGTTATAATCACGTCTATAATTGCTGCAACAAATAACATTTTGTAGCTCATCTAAAGTTGCAGTATTTAGCCTTTTGACTATATATGTTGATTTGTGTTTAAATATGTCAGAAGATTTAAATCAAATTTACTGCAGGAGGTCTCTGGACATGAACACTAGGTAATAAGAAGCCATGGTGGAGATTTTGGTAACTCATATAACATCAAATAAAAACAGAATTCCCAACATGCACATAATTATGTAGCCCACTACAAATGAAAGGAAAATAAGTATTTCTTTAGCTTCATCATTGAGTGTTCTCATAGAACCCACCCCAGGCAAACGGCAATTAAAGTTGGATTATATTTACTAAATAAGGTACTGAAACAGTGATTAGAATTAGAATTCCAATTTTGTCTTTGGTATCAGCAAAAAAACCATGATGGCGGTTCTGGTGGTGAAGTGTCATTAATGATAACTCAAATGCATAGCTATGTTGATAGCATAGACGGTGATATAAAACATCAGACAAAAAAGAATCATGAACGCTATTTCTAAAAAAAGTTTAATTCCTTGATCTAATCGATTGAAGAATTTATCTATATGTTCCTTGAAACTCATTATAGTGTTTAACTATGTTATGCTCTATTTCTAATTTTGCTTATTATTAGGAAACCGCAATTAAAAAAAAGATTCGAAGTACAGGAAGCCCCCCAGAAGCTCCCTGCGTATCAAAATATGTGGTACATTTTACAATCTAACTATGATTTTCTGTTTTATAAAACTTATAGAAGAAATTCTTCTCAATATTATTTCTAGAAAGAGCCAATAATTATTTCCTGTATGTTCAAATGCTTATCGATTAAAAGGCAATCGAAGCACCGGGAGCAAAGAAGCTTTGTGCCGGGAAGTGAAAAAAGGTGTTAGTGCGAGGAGATGACAGTTAACTCCTCGCAGGTAGATGATTGAATTCTGTTGCAAATCTAAATCAGATATACTTTTATTTAGAAGGCAAGGAAATTATATTTCTTATTTAGAATATCTTCTCCGATAAT
>JARLHD010000145.1 GCA_031292435.1 Ignavibacteriaceae bacterium | reverse complement strand
TGCAAAAGTGCAGAATAAACTACACTTTGCGATATCGAAGCAAACTGCAGCAGAGATTATATATAATAGGGCAGATAGTAATAAGGAAACTATGGGACTGACATCATGGAAAAACTCACCGGCTGGGAAAATTTTAAAATCTGATGTTGCAGTGGCGAAAAATTATCTTTCAAAAGATGAGATAGAAGATCTAAGTAGAATTGTAAATGCTTTTTTAGACTTAGCAGAATCAAGAGCTAAAAGAAAAGTACCTATGACAATGGAAGATTGGGCGAATAGGATAGATAAGTTTTTACTTGCAGACGATAGAGATATTTTAAAGGATGCGGGTAAAATCTCAATGTCAATAGCGAAAGAACATGCAGAAACTGAGTTTGAGAAGTATAGAATTGTTCAAGATCGATTGTTTGAGTCGGATTTTGACAGGTTATTAGAAAAAGCAGAGGATTAATGATAGTGTAAAGTGAAATATGAAAAAATGGTAAATCTCCGCTCATGTCATCCTGAGCGGAACGAAGTGAAGTCGAAGGATCTGTTTTGACTGAGCCGAAGGCGTGTAAGTAAAAAAATGCTTAAGATTTTATAAAAGAACATGCAAATAAAGACCTCAGCATTTAAGAAGATTGAGTATTCTGCATATTCAATATGGTCTGTTGACCAAGACGAATGAGAATCTGCCACTTGGCGGGCATATTATCCACACCACTAAAAGCAGATAGCTCGTTTAAAGGCCTCCAGTAAGTATAAGGGTGAGGACGCAAGAAATTGTAATAAGCAACCCAGAGAGAAACACCATATAGAGCACCATTCGGGCTTCCATAACCACAAGAACCACGGTAAGAAAACTTAAAAGTGCGGTTAAGGCGTTCAACAATCTGCTTAACCCAACGAAACTCAGTAGATACAGCGTCATCATTAGTAAGCCCAATAACCTGAGTGACATCAAAGTCCCAACCATTCACAAGCTTGCACTGTTGACTAGCAAGAGGATAAGCACTATAGCCATCAGCGATGAACTTAAGAGCCTTACCTGGGAAAGACTTAAACTTCTCAAAGGCCATACGCATAGCTAGAATACAAGGACCAACAGCACGAGTATCAGAAACCTGATAGCCGATAACAGACTTCTTGCAAGCATCCATGATAAGCCAAACATAATGTCGAATACCTTTCATCTTGATATAAGTTTCGTCGGCAGAAAGGATATTAGAAGGTTTGTAATCAAAAGTATCAGTAAAAGGTTTAATGACGGTAGCAGCAGTCATAGCATAGCTAGCAACCATGGAATGAGAAATCTTAATACCATGAACTTCATCTAAAGCGTGAGCAGTTTGACGAGTAGACAACTTAAGATTGATATGATAAGTAAGGCATAACCCCATGATATGGGCATTGAACTTCTTAAAATTAAAATTAATAGCATTGCTAGGAAGATCATGTAAGTCCATCTTAAAGAAGTCAACAAAGAATTCACGGTAGATATAATGAAGCTTATACTTATGTTTATCTGAGTCAGCCAAGTCTTTAGGCAACTTAGAAAGATTGTGAAGATAATAAGAGCAATTAGGGTTTATACATTTATGTATGTGAAAATGTTTGCGATCTTTCTTATTAACAAGAATATGCCCACAATAAGGGCAGCGAAAAGCCATGGGGCGATTGTAAATATTAGACTCATTAAAACGTTCATTGCAAACCTTGCAAAGGCATTGACCCTTAGAACCATTGTTCTTATAAATGTAATCATGAGGAGCACCACAACGAGGACACAGGGTAGTTTCGGGGATAGGATTATCTGACCTATGATTAACAGGCTTAAGGATTTTACCATACTTATGTTGATAATAAGCTAAAAGAAGTTGATAATCAATGGGATCAGGCATAAATATCTTAGGAAGCTTATCAATCTTGAATTTCTGGTACTCGGGGCTATGAGAATCATCAAAAGCCCACTGCTTAAGAGGAATATATTTAGAGATAAATAAAAGTAATTCAAAAATTTGTTTGTGAAGGTATTGAATATATAGTAGTAAATGAGTTATAATTGAAACCAAGACAATGACATCCTTTCTTTGTATATTTGTTTGGTGAGATATTCAATTATAACATAAAAAAGGGGGTCATTGTTTTTTGTATCTAAAAAACCCTGTGACCCTTGATATGTAAAGGATAAATTACAAAGAGTGGTGTATAAACTTTACACTACCACTTTATACAAGGGGGAATATGATATGAATAATAATATTGAAAGTCAAGCAGAATTAGATGAAGCAAATAAAATTTTCGAACAAGAATGTGCACTTGATGCATTTAACGAATTGGCGAGAGAACACGCTGAATTTAGTTCGTTGAGAGTTGGAGATGTAATCAC
>JARLHD010000144.1 GCA_031292435.1 Ignavibacteriaceae bacterium | reverse complement strand
TAATGAAATTTTCAGATATTATCAAATGCTAAACACTTGATAATTCTTTTTTTGTATTGCGCGCAATCGTCATTTCTACCAAAGCCAGCAATAAAGCTATTACTGCAAAATATCGCCAAAGTTCCGACCCGTATCGTGATTGCAATACTATCTTTGCCGGATTATCATCTTTATTAACCGGAATGTATCTCCCCTTAAAATTAATCTTCTTTAGATAATCCTTAAACTCATTTGCCGTGATGTATGTCGTTTTGGATTCTGCAGGATCAGGGTTTACCGATATCTCCTCGATTATCTTATCACCTCCTAATATGTGATAATTGCCCGCTATATTTGTATTCTTATATGGAATGTAATCCGAATTCGAATTCTCACGTTTAATAAACTCCTCTGACTTATCAGGCTTAATTATTTTAATCTGCCCTGCACCTGCTGATGCAACATTAATATCAGCATTATCCCCTGCTATATATGTATTCTGATTACGGTCCTTTGAGGCTACATAAAATACCGACTTTGTTATCAGCGGTACGAATATGCTTTTCAAAGGAAAGTTGCTCCAGCTTAATACCGGTGATGTATTAAACAGAAATATATTTCCCTTCCCCATTTTGTATTCACTTAAAAATGAAGAACCATCCATAAGGTCTATTATGCTCTGCCCCTTACCCAGTGTTGTGATTTTATAATGTGCATAAATATCAGGCGACTCTATCTTCTTCTTATCCTCCTTCAGAAATAGATTCTGAAATATTGGATGATTGTATTCCACATTCTCAAATGATTTTGGATTAGTTGCATCATTTATCTTCCCTGCAAATGCCTGCGGAGATGGAAGATTCAATGACTGCACAGACTGCTGAAAACTCTGTAAGTTTGGCGTGGATCCTGGAAATAATAACAATCCTCCCCCGCCCTGTACATAACTCTTTATTCTTTCCGGATTCGGTAAGGTACTAGATGTAATTAAAATAACAGTATTATATTCACTCAGATTATAAGATGATATCTGGTTAAGATTCTTACTCATAATATTTAGTGCTGAACTCTCATTTGATGCATTAAGTGCAAGTTGAATAAACTCGTTATCATTGGGATTATCAGAAAATATGATAACAGGTACCTCCTTTGGAATATATAAATTAATATATCTCTTGTTGTCCTGCATTATTTCATCATCTTCAATCTCTGCCATAGCATCCACAAAACCCGTCTGTTTGGGAACCGCATCCATGTTTATAACTTTAGATTCTCCTTCATTAAGCGTAACACTCTGTTGGGCGCTTCTTTCTCCGTTAAGAAATAAAGAAACTACTATATTCTGTCCGGTCCTCTTGGAATAATTAGTCACAGTAATACTGAAATTAACAGGTTTATTCTTTTCAAATATCTGTGTGTTCAGCTTCAGGTCATCTATTCCGATATTGTAAACTTCTTTCCCGGAATAATCAAAAGTATAAAGCTTTATCTTGTTGTTTAATATCCTGCTCAGATCAGAATACGTGTTCTCCTTGCCAAGATTACCTGTCTGGAAATCCGATAAAAGATATATTTCCTTATTAAAGTTCTTTGACCTGCTAAGTATATCCCCTGCCTTTATTAAAGCACCGTGAATCGTCCCGGTTGTATAACTGATTTGAACATTATCAATAGTTTTAGCAAACTCTTTCAGATTGGAAGTGGGAACTATCTCCTCTTTCCCTATATCCGATGTCAAAACTAATGCAGCTTCATCCCCCTCCTGCAATTGTCTTAACAGTTCATGAATTGTTCCTTTCGCCTGATTAAAATAAGAGCCCTTCCCGTCAACCACAGACATGCTGTATGTATCATCCAAAATAAATACCGCAGTTGTCTTAGCCGCCGATGTAGTCCCTCCTATTGCTACCCCCTCCAAAGTTGGACGCGCAAATGCCATAATCAAAAACAGCACTATCAATACCCTCAGCGCCAACAATAGCAATTGCTTAAGTTTAATTTTCCTGATCTTATTCTTCTGCAGCTCCTTCAGAAACGCAAGAGTACTGAACTCAATCTTCTTTAACTTCCTTAAATTAAACAGATGAATTAATACAGGTATCGATGCCGCAATTAACCCAAATAAAACAGCAGGATTAAGAAAAACCATTTAATACTTTTTGTTAATAAACTCCGTCAAAAATAACAATATTTACCCCCTAATACTATATCTCCCCTCATCCTTCTGGGTTTTCATAATCCTCAAAAGCTTAATTGGAATACCCCCCCACATTTTCGCTAACATACCTCATACTAAAACATATTGTTAGAATAAATTTGATAAGATAAAGATTCCTGATTTAGATATTGAGTAATTTTAATTTGCTTTTAATATTAATTTGTTAATATGTTTCTTATGCAAATAAATGAATGCGGTGCAAATAACCTTCCGATATAATATGTGGTCATGATAAGCGAACCTTATAGTTTAATTATTTAAGAAAATTTTGGGTATTCTTTTTTAATTGTTTGAGGTCTGTAAATGTACAAGTTATATTTCTTCTTCTTCCTCCTTCTGATTTCAATTATTTCATGCAAAACAACCGAACCCACTCACCCGGGACCTGATCCTAAGATTACCTTATCAGTTGAAGATGTTTCCTGCACTGGCGCATGGTTAAATCTCAAATTAGAAAATGTATCCCTGCCTGCCAATCTGACTATTCAACTGAACAATAATAGCTTAAATCAAATTAATTTATTAACCTCTGATTCCACAATATTTATCGATTCACTTCTTCCAAACAAAAATTATTCATTCAAGGCAAGCATATTCCAAAATAATAAATCTTATTCCTCAGAAAATATCGCCACAGTTACAATGGACACCACAAGTCATAACTTCACCTGGCAGAAACTCGAATTCGGTGATTACACCAGCAATATCTTGTTCGATGTCGCTATTATAGATGAAAACAATATCTGGGCAGGCGGAGAAATATACTTAATTGATTCAACCGGTCAACGAGACCCCACGCATTATAATGCAGTTCATTGGGATGGATTAAAATGGGAAGTATTAAGAATACCTACAAGACGTGTCACTGGGGACATTACTAGTGCCCCTATCAGAGCAATATATGCATTTAATAAGGATGATATCTGGACATTCTCAGATGCCGGTTCATATTCACATTGGGACGGGAAAGTCTGGAAAACTGAATATATAAATCTTATAAATGGATCCGGATATAAATTCTGGGGGACAAACTCATCTGATTTATATCTAGGTCTATATAGAGGACAAATTCTTCATTACGATGGATTGAATTGGGCAAATATAAACACCGGTACCGATCTGAATATCAATGATATCTATGGTTCTTGGAATAATAAAACAAATCAGTATGACATAATGTTAGTAGCTTCAAATGTTTTGGAAAGTTTTGATAGGCAGATATTAAAAATATCCGGGCAATCAGTTTCGAAATTAAACAATAATCCTATTGCATATACATTAAGTAGTATTTGGTTCAAACCAAATCGGAAATATTATGTTGTCGGAGCTGGTATTTATGAAAAAAATAATCTTAATGAAGATAATTGGAAAAACAATATTTCTGACATAACCACCTATTATACCTATTCGATAAGAGGAAATGACCTTAACGATATTTTTGTAATAGGAGGATTCGGAGAAGTACTTCATTTTAATGGAATGAATTGGAAAAGTTTTATGAGTGCGACAAGAATAGAAGGTAATTTATATTCTGTTTGTATCAAAAATAATTTAGTTATTGCTGTTGGTTATGGATCAACAAAGGGGATTATTTTTATAGGGAAAAGGTAAAAAGTGCTAATTATGTACCGTGGACCACCACGCTAGAAAAACGGGCAGTAATGTTGGCGCATTACTGCCCCAGAAAACAAACAAATTTGCTTTGGATCATTCATCAGCGATGAACTGTGCCTTTTTGTTTGCAGCCAAATTTAATTAATAAATACAATAAACTAAAATGGAATATTATATGAACTTAATACATAAAATATCATTATCCTTAATTTTTTGTTTGTTTATAATCCGAATTGAAGTTAACGCACAAGGTTCAATCGGTCCCATTACCAGTGATTCTAGAACGGACTTGATAAGAGTTAATCTAGATCCTGTCTCCAGTGATGGCTTGTTAAATTTAAATACTATTGTTACAATTGGAAGATCAGGTAATTCGTATAGAAACGCAGTATATCAATGGAATATTCCTGATAATTTAATTCCGGATAATTCGTCTATTGATAATATTCAAATCTATTTTACATATACAAAATCAGATTATTCTTACGAATTACCAGCTGCCTTCTATTCTCTTTCAGAAGATATTACGAATGGGAGTACGAGTAATTTAGGTCAAATGTGGTCGGATATGTCATCAACATCTTTAGATAGAATAACTGGTATAAATGATAATGGGTTTAGTAAAATGATTTATAGCTCTAATAATTCAACAAATCCTTTAAATGTTGGTTTTAGAAATTCTTTATCCAATAATCGATTTGTCCTTGGTGTCCGTTGGGATGTTGAATCTGTAAATAGACAATGGTTTATCGATAATTCTGATGTTACAATCACAGTTCACTTTACACCTCCTCAGCAAAGTGTCTTTGTTGACCAACTTTTAAATGATGGGTCAACTAGGATTGGAAAAATAAAATTATGGGGTGTAACTTCATTTAGTAATCCTCCTCTTGATCCGGGACAGAATTTTAATTTCTATGTAAACTCCCACCAAATTATACAAGGAGATCAGACAGAATATTCAAATGAAAAATATAATAATTGGAATTCACTTTCGGATGTTAGTAATCAACATGATTTTTCAATTTCTACAGAAACAGCCAGTTTAACTTCATGGTTTAAGCAAAATTATTATGGTGTAAAAATAAGAAATGCGATTGAAGGTTTATCGAATAAGGATGGGGGGATACTGTACTTTAAAGATCCCTGGCTAATTGATTCCGTTGATCAAAACCATGCTAATACATATATGAACAGGGGGAATGATGCAATTTATAATAATATAAATTCCCCATTGAATTTTTCTAATGGATCGTTTTCTAATTACAAAGGAATATTTTTAAATCAAGAAAATCTTCCTTCTCATCCTGTTTATTCAGTCAAAACTCCCGAGGTGCAAAATATAAATCTTGGCTCCCCGCAAGGCACACACAAATTCTATTATCAGAATTATAGCTCTACCGGCACTAGTGCATTAACCCAGAATAATTATGTCAATGGGTCTTATGAAACCCCCATTGTCTTTACAAGTGGGGATGCAATTGTAAATGCTAACCTGAAAGGGGTCCAGCTTTCCTCAACTTCGACTGCATTTGAATCAAATAGTCAGAGAAAAATTATCAGAACCGTACATGCCGCTGCTTTATTCCAGGTATATGAAAGTATGGGGAATATTTACCTTGAAAGGAGTACCGATAATGGTCAAACCTGGGATATTTATAACCATGGAAATCCAGGAAAAAATCTCAACGAATATCCTGCTCATTCTCCTTCAATTGATTATCTGTCAGGAGATGAGGGTCAAGGGGATTATTTATTTATTACATTTGAAGAAAATTGGCAAATCAAAATCGTATGTGTGGCTACAAAAATTAACCTCCAGTTCAGCGCAATAATTTCAGATCTAAATTATCCTGACAATGGGGCAAATCCAGTAGTCTCTTGTTTCGGAACCAATAAAATTATGGTTGTCTGGAAGGATGCAGACCTTGATTACAATGACGGATTAGTATGCAGGCATGGAACTGTAAATACAAACGGTTCGGGATCATTTACCTGGTCTGAAGAATTTGACGATAATACTTTTATTAGTTACACTAATCAATCTTCTCAAAATCCAAGTATTGACATATATAAGGATGGGACGTCACAAATATATCGGTTAGCATGGGATGATTATGATAATGTTTATTACTGTGACTTAAAAATAAACTCAAACAATGTTGTGTTTGATTCTAATTTAGTAGTCGTTTCAGATTATGCCGGCTTTACAAGTAACTTTAAACCTTCAATAACAGCAGTAAATGGGGGAGCAAGAATAACATGGATTGGATATAGAGTTATTCATACTTGGAATGGTCGGTTTTGGATAGAATCTGAAGAACAAGATGCGGCATTTATGGACCCCTCCAATTTATATCAATCCTGGGCTTTTGGTAATGCGGTTCAAAGCGTAAGTATTAATAAATCTACAGATTGTTATTCACTTGCTTGGGCAAGGAACAATAATGATTTTATTCAATTTACAGATAGCCATACTCTGCAAACAATTACCTCTTTGGGAAATAAAGGTGTCGATGTTCAGATCAGTAATGGAGGTGATCAATATTCAATGATTGCTGCAGCTTTCAACAATTCCACTCCACCTTATTTTTTTGATAATAGGTCATTATACAGTTTGAATAAATCAGGTACTAATTCAATTAATAGTGGTAGAGAAGTGGTTATATCCAAAGGGAAAGCACGTTTCTATTTCGGTCTTGGAGATGTTAAACTGGACAATAAACCTGTTGATTTTATCTCTTTACCGGATACTACAAAACTTAATTCACTTGATCAAATAAATAATTATTTAACAACAAAGCCAATACAAATGAAAGATCTTTCTGCTCTCAATTATACTGTACAATTTGGATATACTGACTCATTAGCAGCAGTAAATTCTCTAAAAGGAAAGAACTTTGTAAATTTCAAAGTTGAACTATTAGATGCCAAAACTGACCAGGTTATTCAATCATTGGATAGTGCTAAATTTTATTCAATGGATGTATTACCTAGAAATAATATATCCTATAATCTGAATACAAATGGTTTAGGAAATAGATTTGTTAAAATAAGATTAAAGGCAGAATCAAGTCCAAATTTCAATTATTCTTTAAAGAATCGCTATGCTACAGATGATGTTATGAATAAGATTTCTTTAAAGAATCAAGTTGTCCAAAATCTCTCTATTGTCAAGACTTACGATCTATCCCAAAACTTTCCGAATCCCTTTAATCCTTCAACTACCATAAAATATCAAATACCCAAATCAGGACAGGTAACACTGAAAGTTTATGATATTTTGGGTAAGGAAGTTGCCAATCTTGTTAATGAATTCAAGAATGAAGGAAAGTACGATGTAAATTTTGATGCATCAAAACTTGCAAGCGGTATTTATATATATCAGCTAAAGTCAAACGAATATACTTCAAGTAAAAAGATGATGCTTCTCAAATAAAATTAATCTATCGTTAAATCAAATCCCGTTAGAATAATATTCTAACGGGATTTCTTATATCAGAAATAATATAGCTATAGATTTTATAACACTCAATCATTTATTCGATTTTGCAATCAGATTAAGTGCCGATCCTGCTTTAAACCATCCAATCTGCGCTTCGTTCATTGTATGATTCAATAACGCCTCTTCTTTTGAACCATCTTTATGATTTATTACAAGCTTAACCTGCTTATTCGGAGCAAGCTCCTTTAACCCGACTATGCTTACTTTATCATCTTCCCTTATCTTATTATAATCATCCGGATTGGCGAATGTAAGAGGTAACACCCCTTGTTTCTTTAGATTAGTCTCATGTATCCTTGCAAAGCTTTTAACTATTATTGCCCTGCCCCCTAAAAATCTTGGTTCCATTGCCGCATGTTCACGACTCGATCCTTCACCATAATTCTCATCTCCCACTACAATCCAGCCAATTCCCTTCGCTTTATATTCTCTTGCTACCTCAGGAACTGATTTATATTCGCCTGTATAAACATTCTTTACTTTTCCAACTTCATCATTATAAGCATTCACTGCTCCGATAAACATGTTGTTTGAAATATTATCCAGGTGTCCCCTGAATCTTAACCATGGACCAGCCATTGATATATGATCCGTTGTACACTTCCCCTTTGCTTTAAGCAAAACAGGGAAATCAATAAAGTCTTTCCCATCCCAAGGAGCAAATGGTTCTAACAGTTGTAGCCTTTCACTCTTCGGATTAACTTTAACCTCAACTTTAGAACCATCTTTGGATGGAGGTATATATCCGCTGCCTATTGATGCAAATCCTTTTGGAGGAAGTTCCTCCCCGCTCGGGGGATCAAGCTTTACTGCTTCTCCCTTATCGTTCAATACCGTATCGGTTATTGGATTAAATGTTAATTTACCCGCAATTGCAATTGCAGTTGTAATTTCTGGACTTGCAACAAATGCAAATGTATCCGGGTTACCATCATTACGTTTGGCAAAATTCCTGTTGAACGAAGTAACTATCGTATTCTTCACACCTGTCTTTACATCCATCCTCTTCCACATTCCTATGCATGGACCGCATGCATTGGCTAATACAACTCCCCCAAATTTGCTTAATATTTCAAGCTGACCATCTCTCTCGATTGTCCCTCTAACCTGCTCTGATCCGGGAGTTATTGTATATTGTGATTTTGCCTTCAATCCCTTACTCATAGCCTGACGCGCTATTGAAGCAGCTCTGTCTATATCTTCATAACTGGAATTTGTACAGCTCCCGATTAGTGCAACACTTACGGTTTCAGGATAACCTTGCTCTTTTACTGCTTGCTTCATCTTTGAGATCGGCCATGCTTTATCAGGTGTAAATGGACCATTAAGATGTGGCTCAAGCTCACTTAAATTTATTTCAAGTACTTCATTATAATATTTTGAGGGATTAGCATATACTTCAGCATCTGCCACCAATTGATCAGCCAATCCTTCTGCTAACGCTGCTACATCTGCACGATTCGTAATTCTTAAATATCCTGCCATCTTTTCATCAAATGGGAATAATGATGTAGTTGCACCTACCTCAGCTCCCATATTACAAATAGTCGCCTTTCCTGTGCACGATATAGATGTTACCCCTTCTCCGAAATATTCTATTATTGCCCCGGTCCCACCCTTTACTGTAAGCATACCTGCAAGTTTCAGAATTATATCTTTGGATGATGTCCACCCGTTCATCTTTCCTGTTAATTTAACACCAATCAGTTTGGGCCACTTTAATTCCCATGGCATTCCCGCCATAACATCCACTGCATCCGCTCCCCCAACACCAATGGCTATCATGCCAAGTCCCCCCGCATTTGGAGTATGGGAATCCGTGCCTATCATCATCCCTCCCGGAAATGCATAATTTTCAAGCACAACCTGGTGTATAATCCCTGCACCCGGTTTCCAGAAACCTATTCCATATTTTAACGAGATGCTTTCAAGGAAATCAAATACCTCTTTATTTTCTTCTGTTGCCCTTAATAAATCATCCTTAGCCCCTACCTGAGCCTGAATAAGATGATCACAATGAACAGTGGATGGAACTGCAGTCGTCTTTTTACCTGCTGACATAAACTGCAGGAGAGCCATCTGTGCTGTTGCATCCTGCATTGCAACCCTGTCGGGTGAAAGGTCTGCATAATCTTTCCCCCCCTTTAATTCTTTTGTCGGTTTATTCCAAAGATGTGCATATAAAACCTTTTCTGCGTATGTCAAAGGTCGGTTTAATACTTTCCTCGCATTATCAATATTATCTTTAAAATTAGAATATACCTTTTTAATCATTTCAATATTTGCTGCCATTTTTTACCTATGGTTTAAGTTAAATACCATTTAATTATTTAAGATACAAAATAGAATACTAATACAGTATGCGGTATATTATAAAAATAACAAGGAGGGAAAAATTCCTTCAAACTTTTGTTTCCCCTGTCTAATAAGTAAAATCGTCATTCCTTATTAGAAGTAGTATAGCCGATTGAGGAATAATTAACAGTTTCTCCTTTTCAAATTCAATCTCATATGCCTCCTTCCTTAAAAAGATGGCAAGGTCTCCCTCTTTTACTTGTAATGGAATATATTTTACAGGTTCCTTTGATTCTTTCCAGGGTTCATCATCTATATTAGACCCCATAGGATATCCTGGTCCTGCTTTTATTACGTAACCGCTCTGGATCTTTTCTTTTTCAGAAACTCCCGGTGGTAGGTAAAGACCGCTGTCTGTCTTGCCTGAATCAGTTGATGGACGTATCAAAACCCTGTCCCCTACAACTATGAATTTCTTGACTTGTTCCAATTTCATTTGCATACTCTAAAATAACGTAAATTTAAGAAATATGGAAGATGACTTTTATCCTCTTGTATACTTTATTAAAGACGGTAACACGCCTGGTATATAGGATACCATCTTAATACCCGGATTCCTCAATATATTATTTAATATACTCTTCTGAATTAAACCTGCTATATATATCCTTCTCAAAAACATCTTATTCCATTCTCTTTTGTAGTCATAAACTGATTTTTCTTTAACTAAATTATTCTTCGTTAAAATATCAGATATAAGCCTCGCTGATTGAATCGCCATTCCTATTCCATCACCCGCTAACGGGGCAATTACTCCTGCTGCATCACCAATATAAAAAATTCCTTCATCTGCTATATCTCTTTTACCAAAATAAATGTTTCCTGTTCCATATATGGGAGCCTTATCAAGGTATTCAAAAAAATCCTCCCTCAGCAATGTACAGAATTTTTTATTCTGTCTGCTTAATCTCAATAGCAGTTCCCTGGAGGAAGATTGTGTCCTATCCCGTTTTTCTAAATAACAAAGAGTGATCGTTTTATCATCAACTGCATTTAATCCGCAGTATATACCATCACCGGTATATATCTGTATTTCTTCCGGATTAAAATTATTGAAATGGGATTTTTCTATATGAAACTTAACGCCATTCAGATTTGATTTTCTTCTGTAGAATCCCCTTCCAAGAACTTTATCCAAAATGTTTTGCTTGCCATATGCAGCAATTATGAATTTAGAATTCAAAGTTATCCCATCCCCTTGACCGGCTTTGAGGTTTATTAAATAATCATCACCTTTTCTACTAAGTGCGTTTACTTCTGCGGGTTGAACTATTTCTGCCCCGCTTTCTATTGCTTTAGTTAAAAGAAAATTATCTAGTATCGATCTTTTAATTCCGTATGCATCAAATTCAAAAGAACTCGTAATATCCTTTCCATTTTCACTCGAAAACCTGAATGAAGTAATTAAATTAGGTCCTAGTTTAAGAAATCCTTCATATAATAAGTTTTCCTTCAGGTATTCTATAACTTCCTTCGAGATGAACTCACCGCAAAGTACTTCTCTTGGAAAGATTTTCTTTTCAATTAAACAAACAGAATACCCCCTTTTACTTAATAACAATGCTGCCGATGAACCCGCAGGTCCACCTCCGATAATGGCAATATCAAATTTCTTTATTATCATTTATATATAACAATCAGCCAGCGGAATGCCCATCTTCTTTTAATGATAAAATTGTCTGTTGAAACTTTGTTA
>JARLHD010000143.1 GCA_031292435.1 Ignavibacteriaceae bacterium | reverse complement strand
TCTCCCAACCTCTGATATCCATTTTAATATGGGTGCCGAATTATTGTATGATAAGCTTATCGCTCTTCGTGTGGGGTACCAGTCTGGATATATTGCCAAAAACATAACTGCAGGTTTAGGACTTATGTGGGGAAACTTATCTTTTGATTATGCATTAGCTCCTTTGCAATATGGATTGGGAGATGGGAATATACTTTCCCTGCAATTTAAATTCTAAATGAGTTTCATTCTTTAGCTTGTATAAATAACAATGCTCTGAAAACAATGTCTAAGATTATAAATCTATTAACTGCAAATTTTAAGTACCTCCTTGTTCTTTATTTTATAATCCAGCTCTCTCTCTTATTCAAATTCCCAATACATTATACCAGTGATTCAGGCTATTATTTTAAACTAGCTCAGGACTGCTTATCTCATGGAGGGATTTATCCGCTTCCTCAGCATTTATTTGAAGATTATATTGTTGCCCCTTTGTATGTAAATATCGTAACCCTATTGTTAACTATTTTTAATTCTAGTCTGACCATAGGTATATTTAATATTGTTCTGAATACATTTCAGATTTTCCTGCTTTATAAAATAGCTTCAAAAATAATAAGTAGGAACGTTGCTGTAATTTCGGTAATCATGTATATCTTCTATCTTAATAATCTTGGTCTGGAATTATTAAATCTAACTGAGTTATTATTTACTGTTTCAATTTCATGTTGTATATACTTTTACTTAAAGAAAAAATCATGGTACTTCCTCTTATCTGGAATTTTCTGTGGTCTTTCAATAGCAATACGACCATTGGGTTGGGCTTTGGTAATATCCATGTTTGCCCTGATTATATATAAAATTTATAAAAAAGAAGTCCATTGGTCAGTTCCATTGCCTATTTTAGTCGGAATATTCGGCATAATTATATTGTTCGGATCAATCACATGGTTATCATTCGGGAAATTTGTCTACACCTCCAATAACGGACCTCTTAATATACTCATGGGAGCAAATGACCTCGCTAATGGAGGCTATTCTGAAAGTGTTTTTGAAAAAGGGAATGCTGGCTATATTGAACATCGGGAAAATTATGCCTTCGATCAGAAAGAGCAGTTCTGGCTGAACCAGTCTCTCTCCTGGATTACCTCCCATCCGCTAAAATGGGTACTGCTTTTTCC
>JARLHD010000142.1 GCA_031292435.1 Ignavibacteriaceae bacterium | reverse complement strand
TCCCTTTGACGATTGGAATAAGTACTACCTTCTATTTTCCAGTGGAAACAGTGATAATGCCAATGAATTAAGTTTTCTTAAACAGACTAATGATGCAGTTATTGCAAACTATATTCAACCCGCACCAATTGGAGGCATAGGACAGCATTTATACAAGACTTTTAATCCCCGAACTAATTTTGGTCCTTATACACAAGACCAGATAAACAGTATTATAGGGATGGGAGGGGTATTTATCTCATATATAGGTCATAGCGGGACACAGATATGGGATAACGGAATAAGTGACGTAAGTCAGTTAAAGAATACCAGAGGAAGAAGTTCAATGATTTCAGATTTCGGATGTTCAACTGGAAAGTTTGCTGAACCTGATATTAAAGCTTTTTCTGAACTATTTGTAAACGATTTAGGCGGAGATGCAATAGGATATGAAGGAAATTCCTCTTTAGGATTTACATCAACTGCCTCGATATTTCCATTATTATTTTATAAGCAGCTTCTGGTTAATAACGTATATGAATTAGGCAAGGCACATGTTCTAGCAAAAGTAGATATGCTAAACACATACGGTTCTAGTGGTATTTATGGAGTATTTATTTACAGTAATACATTATTTGCTGACCCAGTAATTAAGGTTGCGATTCCTCCGAAACCCAATTTAACTATTGCACCAAAGAATATTTCTCTTGATAAGAGCTATTTAGATGAATCGATAGATTCAGCCACAGTAAAAATTATCTATAATAATTATGGAATGGTGCCGGCAAAGAATTTTACAATAAGTATAACACATTCAATTAATGGTAAAATTCAAGATACACTTTCATTCGTCAGGTCACTTCCTCTTTTGACTGACAGTATAATATTCAGGATACCTGTAAAGGGTTTTGTCGGGTCACATCAACTTGATGTTGTTCTGGATAAAAATAACGAGATAGATGAGATATATAAAAATGATAACGTTGCCTCATATACATTCAATGTTGCAAGTAATTCGATAAGATTATTATCAACCGAACCCATTAATAATATTGGAAACGGTAAATTTATATATATAAATCCTGTTAACAAGTCGATTCTGGATTCAATTGAATTTCAGGTGTCGAACAACCAGGGATTCAGCCCATCAAATATATATTTCAAACGACTTGATACAGCATATACTAAAATAAGTATCACTGCACTTGTACAGGGCTCAAGGTACTGGTTCAGATCGAAATTAAATGAAACACAGGAATATGGAAGCACTATTTCATTTATATATGATTCAACTTCCGGGACAAGTTATTATTATGGAGACTCCATTTCATTTTCAAGTCTTCATCTAAACGGGATCAGATATGACGGAACTAAATTGCTACTTGACAAGACTTACAAAGATCTGGTTGTAAAGTCAGCAGGTTTCTATGACGGAGGATTTGCATATATAGGTATTAATGGGAATGATTATTTGTCATCCGGGAATGCTGACGGGATACATGTTGTGGTATTCTCTGATTCCGATTTGACTTTTGAAACTACAGAGAGATTTAATTATGCTGATGACAATACTGCATTTAACTACAACTTCAAACACTTCCTTGATACTGTATCAGCTCAAAAGATAGTCTGCTTTGCATTTTGCGGCGGAGCAGGTTTGGGCATAACTGATAGTATGAAAGCGTTATTACATGGTTTCGGAAGTAAATACATTGATAGTGTAGGGGAGCAATATTCATGGGCACTAATAGGGAAGAAAGGTTCAGTACCCGGATCAGTTCCTGAGAAGTGGTCGAAGCCTCATGACGGATTTGTTACTGCTGATTCAATATTTGCATATGACATTAAGAACGGAGTTTTAACCACCGGTCAATTTGGTCCTGTTAAGAAATGGAATAATTTTAAGTCTAACTTTACAGCTATAAATGGTTCATCAATTTCATTTGTGCCTATAGGTATAAAACAGGACGGAACAGCAGATACATTATCAGCGCTGAATATTATAAATGGAGTAGCGGATATATCATTTATCAATCCCCTGATATACAAGGCCCTTCAGATAAGTGTTATTTTCAGTAAAGCGGGCAGTTCCGTACCCTCAATAAATAATCTTAAACTTGATTATGATAATCTACCTGAGATAGGAACAAATTATCAGGCTGTTTCAATATTACAGGACACTGTAACGATAGGAGAGAATATAAACCTCAAATTTAAAGTGTTGAATGAAGGATTTACAGAAGCAGACAGTGTTATTGTAAGGCTTGACAGAGTTAAAGCAGATAATTCAAGAGAGACTATTTCACAGAATACAATTATCAGTCTATTGCCAGGGACATCCCAGACTTATAATATTAACTATCCCACAACAGAAGGTGCAGGCAGCGGTTCCTTTGTAATAAACATTGATCCCGACAACAAGATCAAGGAATTTTACAAGGATAATAATTTATATACTTTGCCATTTTACGTTAAGGGAGACACAACGCACCCGGCTTTAAGAGTAACTATTGGGGATACAGATATACTTGACGGGGATTATGTTTCATCAACTCCCAAAATTAAAGTTGAATTAGACGATTTAACTCTTTTGCCGATAACAGATTCAACATCAATAATGATGATATTAAATGATTCCTTAATCAGCAATAGTAATAATCCTTTTGTTAAGGTTTTATTTAATACTTCAAATCCTAAAATGGTTGTTGAATATACACCTAAGCTGGCTGACGGTGAATATATCTTAAATGTTAAAGGGAAAAATGCACTTGGTGTATTAGCTGATTCTGCAGGTATTACCAGAAGATTCCTTGTAAATAATGAAATACAGATATTAGATGTTTATAATTATCCGAATCCTTTTTCAAATAATACTTACTTTACATTTAAGCTGACGCAGGTTCCAGATGATTTAAAAATAAGGATATTCACAGTAGCCGGGCGTCTTGTAAAAGAGATAGATAAAAAGGCGAATGAATTGAATTATGATTTTAACCGAATTTACTGGGACGGCAGGGACCAGGACGGTGATGTTCTTGCCAACGGTGTTTATTTCTATAAGATGATAATGAAGAAGGGGGATAAGACAGAAAACATTACCCAGAAACTGGCAATCATCAAGTAGAGCTTTATATGTGATTCAAGATAGATGAAAACAAAAGAAGAGTATTATCTTTAATCTGTGTTGACATTGTATTATAAGATTTTTATTTTGTAGATATGAATAAGATAATGACAAATAGTTTCCGTTCAATGAACCAGGGTTGGTGGCGCATTACTATCTCCTTAAATACAGGTGAAAGAACGGACTAATATAAGTTAAAAAATCAGACTTTATTGCAACCCTTCCAGTACCTGGAAGGGTTTTTTATTTTAAAGGAACTTAAGATGGTAACAATGAATGAATTTCAGGAACATACGAAAACTAAAAAGATTGTGCCTCTGGTGCTAACTATGCTGGCAGACCAGCATACACCGGTATCGATATACACTTCGATGCGAACAGGGGTAACTCGGTCATTTCTGCTTGAGAGTGCAGAACCAGATGAGTTTATAGGGCGATTTTCCTTTGTAGGATCTGATCCAATAATGGTGATCAGTTCGAAGGGGGATAAAGTAACAATTGAGTCGGAAAGTAAAAAAGAAATACGTCAGGGTAAAATATTAGATTTCCTAGAGGATTATTCCCAACAATATTGTCTTACACTGACATCAAACCAGGAAGGATTTGCAGGAGGATTTTTAGGATACCTGGGATATGACTGTGTAAAGGAAATTGAGAAGATACCATTGAGACAACCTTCTGAAGAAGATATACCGGATGCGATATTCGGGCTATTTCATTCAGTTGTAAAGTTTGACCACCGTAAACAGATGATAACAATAACATACAATGTTTTAGTAGATGATACCCGTTCCATAGATGAGCAATATCATGAAGGGAGGTTAAAGTTATCATCTATGGTGTCTAAACTTGCAGTACAATCGAAAGTACAAAATACATTCGTCTGCAATCCGACCTTAATTGAATCGGATACAGACAGGGATACATTTTGTGAATCTGTCCTACGCGCGAAGGAATATATAAAGGAGGGGGACATATTCCAGGTAGTACTTTCAAGGAGGATGCACATTCCATTTTCAGGGGATCCATTTCCAATATACAGGGCGCTCAGGATAATTAATCCATCGCCGTATTTATTTTACCTGGATTTCGGGAATGTGCAATTAATAGGGTCATCACCTGAAATGTTAGTAAGAGTGCAGGGAAGGGTTGTAACAGTAATGCCCATAGCAGGAACTTGTAAACGCGGTGCTACTGAAGAAGAGGATAAACGTTTAGAAGAGAAACTATTAGCGGATGATAAAGAAGCAGCAGAGCATGTTATGCTTGTTGATTTGGGAAGAAACGACATAGGCAGAGTAAGCGAATATGGTACAGTTGAAGTTCCAGTATTCAGGCGATTGAAACGATTTTCACATGTAATACATCTTGTGTCGGAAGTTCATGGAACGATGAAAGTAGGTAAAAGCAGTGTGGATGCAATGAGAGCATGTTTCCCTGCAGGGACAGTATCAGGGGCACCTAAGGTACGTGCAATGGAGATTATTAATGAGCTTGAGCCAATAAGGAGAGGAGTGTATGCCGGTGCGGTCGGTTATCTTGGATTTGACGGGACACTGGATACATGTATTGCTATCAGGACAATAATTGCAGCGAATGGGAGGCTATCAATACAGGCAGGAGCCGGTATTGTAGCTGATTCTATTCCTGAACAGGAGTTTCTGGAGACAGAGAATAAAGCGAAAGCACTGATGTCAGCGTTGACAATTGCATCTGAAGATTTAGAAATGGTACACCAGGGAGGGGGAAAGTCATGATATTAGTAATAGACAATTATGATTCATTCACGTACAATTTAGTACAAATGGTTGGGAAAAGAACGAATGATATCCGTGTAATTCGCAATAAGGATATGAGTGCAGAGGAAATTTCAACGCTTGCACCGCGCGGAATAATATTATCACCAGGTCCCGGAAGACCTGAGAATGCAGGGGTGACAATAGATGTTATAAGAAGTTTAGGTACGCGCATTCCGATACTTGGAGTATGTCTTGGACATCAGGCAATAGGGCATGTATTCGGTTCATCAGTTATACATGCTCCATCTTTAATGCATGGAAGGACATCAATATTAATGCATAACGGCAAGACAATTTTCCGTTCATTGCCGAACCCATTAACTGTGGGGCGATATCATTCACTTGTTGTATCACCTGACCACATGCCAGAAGTACTTAAAGTGTCGGCTGCAACTGAGGATGGAGTTGTAATGGGAATAACGCATAAGGATTATCCGATCGAAGGAATTCAATTCCATCCTGAATCAATACTAACGCCTGA
>JARLHD010000141.1 GCA_031292435.1 Ignavibacteriaceae bacterium | reverse complement strand
GCAAGATAATCCAACACAAGATAATCAACATCTCCTCTGGTGACCTGCTGAACGGGAGCTTCAATCAAGTCCCCCCAGAATCCCTGTCCTGATGCTATCCTAATTTTCTCTTTCATATAATGTTTCTGATTTTATTATCTCTTCACAAATATTATCAAGATCACCAAATGATGCAACATCAAACCAATGCATCCCCTCAACTTTCCTGAACCATGTCATCTGCCTCTTCGCGTAACGTCTGGTATTTCTCTTTATCAGATCCACGGCTGTATCCTGCGATATCTCCCCGTCCAGGTAAGAAATTATCTCTTTATAACCTACCGTATTTAGCGAGTTTAAGGTTTTGCTATAACCCTTATCTAAAATATACTTTATTTCTTCTATTAATCCATTGGTTATCATGTCGTCCACTCGCGCTTCAATATTCTTATAAAGTACTTCCCTCTCCCAGTTTAATCCGTACATCTTAAAATCAATATCCACTTCCCGTTCCTGTTTTTCATGGAACTTCCATATTGGCTGCCCTGTCGTGTAAAAAACTTCCAGCGCCCTTAATACTCTTTTCCAATTCTGCGGAAGCATCTTCGCTGCACTTTCAGCATCAACCTTTTCCAGCTCTTTATACAATCCTTCAATCCCCGCTCTCTCCTTAATTAACATCAACTCGCTTCGTATCTCTTCATTAATATCGGCTTCATCAAAAATCCCTTCCGTCAATGCTTTAATATACAGCCCCGATCCCCCTACAACAATTGGTATCTTATCCTTCCCCAGCAGTCCCTCAACTATATTCAGCGCCTGCTTTTCAAAAAGACTCACATTAAAATATTCGTCCGGTTCCAGTACATTTATAAAATGATGCTTAACCTTCTTTAATATTTCCTCCCCCGGTTTCGCTGTGCCTAAATCAAGATATTTATAGAATTGCCTGCTGTCCGCTGATATAATTTCACTATTAAGTTTATCCGCCAATAAAACGCCTAATGTAGTTTTCCCCGAACAGGTCGGCCCCGCCAATACGATTACTTTTCTTTCCACCCCTCTCTTCCGATTAGTGGAACAAACTTAAATTCAGGAATGTCCTCTGTAATAAATGTCCCTTCTTCGGTTTTCATAACTATCTTCAATGTCTGAATGTTCTTGTCCCCGACTGGAATTACAAGCCTCCCTCCCGGTGCAAGCTGCTTCATTAATGAAGGCGGTACGGATGGCGATCCCGCCGTTACAACTATTCCATCGTACGGTGCAAATTCATCCCAGCCGATTGTTCCATCCCCGTATTTCGTATAAACCCTTATTCCCATCTTGTCAAACAGCTTCTGCGTTGCATGCAAAATATCCATCTGCCTCTCAATGCTGTAAACTTTCATCCCCATGTTAAATAGTATCGCAGCCTGGTAACCCGATCCCGTCCCTATCTCAAGGACTTTCGAATTAGGCTCCAACTTCATTGCCTGGGTCATAAATGCAACCGTGTATGGCTGCGAAATTGTCTGTCCAAACCCTATCGGCAGCGCCGCATCCTTATAAGCATGATTCCTCAACCCCGCAGGCACAAACTTGTGCCTCTCAACTTCACCGATTGCCTTAAGTACATAAATATCGTCTATCCCTTTCATCGAAAGACTGTCTGCCAATTCCCTGCGTTCTGATTCGTACATTTGTTATATATAATTTTAAAGAGCAAAGATAAAAATAATATGGGTAAATTATTTAATTTTGTGGTAGAAAAACAGGACATAAAATGCTGATAATGATTTTAGGCGCCCTTTCAATAATGTGTATGCGCATTTGTGATGTTACTTTAGATACCATCCGCCTTATCCTTGTCGTACAAGGTAGAAAATATCTCGCTGGATTGGTAGGCTTCTTTGAAGTCCTCATCTGGATATTCGTAATCCGTTATATAATGCAGCACATGGATGTACTTTTAAACCTGTTCGGCTATGCAACCGGATTCGGTCTCGGTAACATTATCGGCGTTACTATCGAACAAAAAATCGGACTCGGCTTTGTACAGCTTAATGTAATCTCCCGCCATTACACGGATAAAATCGCTACGGCGCTCCGCAAAGCAAAATATGGAGTAACAATACTCCCCGGCGAAGGTGGCACTGGTGGAGTGTCCGTAATCGTTGTTATTGTCTCAAGAAAACTTCAGGGAAAAATAATTGAACAAATTGAATCTATTGATAAAGAGGCATTCATAACTGTTCAGTATTCTCTCCCTTTCCGGGGATTTATGACTGGCAGCAGGAAATAAATTCTATAGGAATTTTATACTTAATTTCATATTCAAATTAGATTTGCACAATATTTCTATTCCTATTATATTTGACTCTCTAAAATTGAATTACAAAAGTTCTTAGTTTTATTGATGCGGGAATAGCTCAGTTGGTAGAGCGCAACCTTGCCAAGGTTGAAGTCGCGGGTTCGAGTCCCGTTTCCCGCTCTATCTAATCCACATTAGTGGATTTTATTGTTTCTAGGGCGCTGTAGCCAAGTGGCTTAAGGCGAAGGTCTGCAAAACCTTTATTCGTCGGTTCGAATCCGACCGGCGCCTCAATTAAGTTCAATTATTCACTTTAATTGGACTTTTTTCTTCTTAAACCCTCTTTCTCCCCTAATTCACACCCAAACACCTAATATTCCCCAAAAATCCATAAAACTCATTTTTAATCCAAATATGCACTATTTACTCGACCCATCTGCATCCCTTACACGACTCTTAATACCCGCAGAATACCCATAGAATACCCGTAGAATACCCATAGAATACCCGCAGATGCGACTCTGTGATATCCCTCATACTCAAAAGCAATGGAATTGTGTGACCTCGCGCATAAGCCTCTAATTGGATAATAAAAAATCCCGCTGCAATATTACTCGCAGTGGGATTAAGAGATGATGTGAAATATTCCCCTATTTCAGCAATACCGTCTTCTTCATATCAGAATAAACCTGTTTATTCCCATTCCCTGTTACCTCTATCCGATAGATATAAACACCGCTTGCTAATCCCTTCCCATTAAACTCTGCATTATAATCCCCGGCTTCTTTCGTCTCATTCACAAGTACCTTTACACATTCCCCCCTGATATCATACACCTTCAGATTTACAAATCCCTTTTCCTTTAACCTATAAGAAATTATTGTGCTTGGATTAAAAGGATTCGGATAGTTCTGGTTTAGTTCAAAAGATTGAGCACTTCCCATATTAGCTTCAACAAATTTAGAATATTCATACTTCCCGTCGATATCTATTTGTTTTAATCTATAAAAATACTTCCCCGTCGCAACTTCCTTATCAATAAAAGAATAATTCTTTGGCACATTACTATTGCCGTTACCTTGTACAAATCCAACCTTACCCCAATCAGAATTATTTGATTTCCTTTCTATATCAAACCCGTAATTTTTTACTTCAGTGGCAGTACGCCAGTTTAAGATAATAATGCTCTTATTTACCAATGCCGTAAAAGTAGTTAACTCAACAGGCATAGGATCATTCGGCAGGATTGTATATGAATAAGCAACGGTTCCGTTACTATTTGTGGAGTATACATAATCAACTGTCGCCTGAGTTGGCGTAACTGTAACCCTTAGATGACCTCCGCTTGGTAAAACTTTTATAGTATAGCCGCCCTCTGTATAATGCGCAAACCCATTCCCCGCAAAACCTGCTGAAGGCATTTCCTGGTACACTATATTATCACGCAATTCATAAGCATACTGGTGATCATGTCCATGGAAAAAAGCACTCACTCCATTTGCTTTCATCAGCTGGTGAACAGGTACCCCTCCCCATCCCGGTCTTTCAGTATCAAATCCCCATGAACCGTCTGAATTATTTCCGCCCCATTCAAATAAACTTCCTGTTGCTGCACCTCCTCTCCCATATCCCTCAGCATCATCTCCGCCGACTACCTGGTGAGAAAATACAAACTTATACTTTGCCGTGCTGTTTTCAATTGTCTGCTTTAACCAGTTAAATTGATCCAGACCAAGCGACCAGTCCCATCTGTCATTGGTACCCGTCTCTAAACCTTCACCGCCTCCTATATTTCCTAAAAATGGCTTCTGCATTGAGTACCAGAAAGGATCGATTACTACAAACAAGACGTCCCCCCATTGCCATGCATAATAATCTTCTTTAAGATGATTGCCGGAAATGTTTGTTGATGTGGCATCTGTATTTCCACTATAGAAATCATTTGGAAATGGATTTGGAAAATATTTCTTCCTCGCATTCGTTCCTAATACAGGTGGAGTAGTTGCCAATGGTACTCCGGGATCACTCAAATGCCAGCCCTCTTCCTGCTCATGATTACCATTCACAACATAGATTGGAACAGATGGACTTATCAATCCCAAAGTACTTGCGGATCGCTGGTAAAGATAATTCGCTTCGGCTGTACTTACTGTTGTTACATTATCCATCGCAAATGTATCACCAAGATCAAGTAGAAAATCCGGGTTATCAAGCTTAATATTGTTTAAAGTCTGTGTCCAGAATGCTAGGGTCCCTAACATTATGTTAACATGCGAATCAGATGTAATATCAAATTTAAACGTGCTGCCTGCAGGTCTCTGTGTATGAAAAGAATATTCTGTTCTTGCAGAAAATGAACCACTAGAACCGCTGGTTCTGTACCTGAAACGGTAATAATATTTCGTATCCGCAGTTAAACCTGTTAGATCAATTACAATAGGCAGATTAGCTGTCTGGGTTACATGTGAGGTTTCGTTTGTATACGCGCCTGAGGTAATTCCATATTCTATATAAGCCTCAAGCGCAGAACTCGAAACAATACTTATTGTTATTGATTTATCTGTCGGGCGGGCTAATAACTCTGTACCTGTAAATGTTTGAGCTGCAGTTACAGTAAAAGAAATAAGGCAAAGTAATGTTACCCGGTAAAAATAGAACTTTAGAATTTGTATCATCTGTTCCTCATAAAAGAACTGCCCCGCTTACCAACAGGGCATTTCTTCACTTAATTTATGTAGCTATAATTATTTAATTAGTAACATCTTCTTTGTAGCTGTAAAATTACCGGCTTCAATTCTATATATATATGTGCCGCTTGAAAAATTGCTTGCATTAAAGTTTACATCGTGAACTCCTTGCTCCATATTCTGGTTTACAAGTGTTGTTATAGTTTGTCCAAGTATATTACAGATAGTGATTTTTACAAAGGCATTAACCGGAAGCGCATACTGTATTGTCGTCGAAGGATTAAACGGATTTGGATAATTGCCAATGCTAAAGCTCTTCGGCTGAACGCTATTATCTATTTCAATAATCTTGGAGTAAGTATACTTGCCTCCGTTATCAACCTGTTGAAGTCTGTATGAATATCTACCGGCATTAATATTGTTATCAACAAAACTGTACTTCTTTACAGAGTTACTGTTTCCTGCTCCCTGAACAAAACCGATGTTCTGCCAGGTGTTACCACCTGCTGATCTTTCTACATTAAAACCGAAGTTGTCTACTTCAGTAGATGTCGTCCAATTCAATGTTATAATACCTGATTTAACTGTAATTGTAAAAGAATTTAGCTCAACCGGCAATGGTGAGTTTGCAGTTGCAGCAATATGAAATGTATTTGCCAAAGTTGTTTGAGTCATACCTGTTCTGTTAACCAGTGGATTAGTAGTTGTCCCACCTGGTGCAGAATATGTACCACTGCATGCTCCTGAAGGAGCAGACATATTTAAATCACTTACTGAAACTATACCCGACATTCCGCTTCCCTGGATTCTCAATGATAATGATGTTCCGGCAAAACTATTGGCTGTGGTTAATAACCAACTCATATTAGTTCTTTTAGTGAACGATTGTGAATTTTCAGAGAATGTACATGCAGTCGTGCCTGAAGCATCTGTATGCTGAACTGATACAGTTCCGCCTGTTGAAGGTGTTCCTCCTATCCAAACGTTTCTATTATACGTTCCAATTCCCATTGGGAATAGACCTGCCGCATTTCCTATTGAAATGGCACTTGTGCCAAACCATCTCTTAAATGTTCCTGTCCCGGTTATAAGACCGCTTGT
This sequence comes from Ignavibacteriaceae bacterium, assembly GCA_031292435.1. Taxonomy (GTDB): domain Bacteria; phylum Bacteroidota; class Ignavibacteria; order Ignavibacteriales; family Ignavibacteriaceae; genus Fen-1301. The sequence goes on along the minus strand of JARLHD010000141.1, from coordinate 7,326 downwards.
CCACACCATCGTGCCTGGCGATGATGTAGATGATCCAAGCGTTAGCGTATGTCCGTTAAGAGCGATATTTCCACTCTTCATAGTATCCACTAATGTAACCTGCCAATCTGATCCAAGAGCAAATCCACTCGCATTATTAAAACAATAGTTCAGGTCTCCGCTTAATGTACCTGTATTTGTTAAGGTCTGTAATGATGTACCGTTAAAAACTATTCCGGAATTTGTAGTCGATCCTGTTTCGGTTACAACTCCTGTACCTGATATTGTTAAATTCCCTGCAATTAAAAGCACTCCATTATATGAAGAACTTGTCCCTGCAGATATATTTAAAGTATCATCACTAACGTTAACATCGCCCCCTACAATCATTACTTTTGCAGCTTGACCTGCTACATACATACCCCCACCAGCTATATTGAGATCTCCATTCACCGTAATTGGCGAGGTCTGTACTCTGAATTGATATGTACCCGATGATAGAACTGTTAAATTTCCATTAACTGTTAATGTACCCGATAAAGCACTGGAGCCGCTTGTCTGACCTGGACAATTCCATGTTAGATTACCTAAACTTTGTCCTGTAATTCCTGTTACTGTACTGCTGGTTATTCCGGTAACTAATAGTGTTGAATTAATATCCCATGTACCGGTTGGTACTGCTCCCCCATTTATATTATGCTGATATGTTCCCCCGCTGTTCACTTTCAAAGTTGAAATAGTTACGGTATTGGAAGCTACAAGTGTACCATTTATCTGTACCGTACCGCTTACTGACCAATTTGCGGTTGTTGTTATGGTTTGACTTACTTGTATTATAAATATATCAGCAGAAGTGGTAAAATTTGATGGATGACTACCCGTCCCGCCTGTAGTTGTCCACCAGCTTGCTGTTAAATTTGGTGCATTTCCATTACTGGAATAATAGGTAGTTCCCCAACTTGACTGTGCCATTAAAAATAATGCAAATAGTAAAATAATTTGTTTCAAGATTCACTCCATTATATTTGTTAAAACTGAATAAATAATCATTTTTGTAGCATTATTTACTCAAGTTCTATACCACCCCATTTAATAGTGCTTTATATCATATTCAATTGTTTTATGTATCAAAACAAGATTAGATATCATTATGGGACCCATATATCTCTCCTAAAACCCCTAGAATGTTTAATTACTTTATCCTATATAAGTGTATTTTTAATATTGGAAGGTTTTAATTATTTTGAACATTAAATCGACCACTTAAATAGAAAGTAGATGCTGCAGAAAATGGCATAAATTTGTTCTGAAAAGGTATTCGGTGAAAAAAAGAAAGAAAAATAGAAAAGAGGAGTTATCTGCAATTAAAAGTAGGAGGCTGGTTGTTTTTCTTTTTTTGTTAGCACTTATTCCCTTTGCATTATATATCAGAAATGTAAATTTTAATTTCACCGAGTTTGATGACCATGCAATAATTACTGCAGCCAATAACACCGGTAACATATCCAACATTGGTTCAGCTTTCACACATGATGCATTTATGAGCGAAAGGGGTGATCTGCTTTACCGGCCAATCCAGACAATCTCCTTCATGATCGATGGGTTGATAGGAGATCAAAACCCATGGATTTACCACTTAACGAACATTTTACTCCATATTCTAACTGTAATTGCTCTCTTCTTTTTCCTTAAAAGAATAGGTATTAAAGAAGAAATTTCATTTCTTCTATCTTTATGTTTTTCTATTCATCCATTACTTGCACCTGCTGTAGCGTGGATACCGGCACGGGGTGATTTGCTTGTTGCACTATTCAGCCTGGTTTCTTTCATTCTATTTCTGAAATATATTGAGCACAGGAAGATTGCTTTTCTGGTACTGCATTTTATTGTCTTTCTGCTCGCTATGTTTTCAAAAGAGATTGCTGTTCTTGTACCGGTTCTCATATTTATATATTATTATTTTGTAATAAAAAAACCAATTCTTAGTAAAGATTTTATCCCTTTTATTTTTATATGGTCATTTGCATTAGGTTTATTTTATTATTTAAGACATAATGTAGTTAGAGTTGCAATTAATCCAAATACCTTCGGTATTATTCCATTTATTAAAAACCTGCCGACTTTGCCTATTATATTCGGCAAGTTCTTTTTACCTCTAAGTTTAACAACACTCCCATTTTTTGATGACATTGCTATTTCTATAGGGATTATATTATTGGCAGGAATTTCAATTGTAATAATTAAGTATCTACACTCTGAGAAAAGAATTATTATTTGTGGAGCTGCGTGGTTTCTTTTATTCACGATTCCACCAATGCTTTATAGAGCACATGTTATAGGCATTGGATTTGAATATTTTGAATTCAGGGCTTATCTCCCAATAATCGGAGTTCTGATCATTCTTGGAACGATGACAAAAGAACTTCCTGCTAGAATCTCATTTAATAAAATTTTGAAGGTGGCTATTCCTGTGTTTTTGGTATTTGCATATATAGCGTATAATCATTCGTCTGATTATGCCGGCCCGCTTTCCTTTTTCTCTACAGCTATTAATACAAATCCTCAGAATGCATTTGCTATAAGCGAAAGAGGAAGCGTAAACCTGAGAAACAATAATATTGAACTTGCATTAGAAGATTATGATTATGCTATTAAATTATCTCCCGAATTTAGTACCCCTTATTTTAATAAAGGCGCATTGTATAATTATTTGAAAGACCATATTAAATCAGAACATTTCTTTACTCTTGCACTCAATTATGATACTCTCCATCCTGAAACAAATAATCCCGTTGAATCATCTTACTTTGGTCTTTCCTCTGAAAAACTTAGCCTGAAAAAATATAATGAAGTAATTTCCTTATTGAAAAAGGCCTTTCTTAGATATCCGGATAACAGCAGTCTGCATAACAATCTTGGCAAAGCTTACTATGCAATTGCAGATTATGATTCTGCTCTTTATGAATATAACAAAGCTTTAATATCAGAACCTATTAGTTATGAATACTACGATAACCGTGGGTTGGCAAAATATCAATTAAAAGATTTTAATGGCGCATTAACTGATTTCAATACAGTACTATCTTTAAAACCTGACATAAAGCATACCTTGGGTAACAGAGGTATGGTAAAAGTTGAATTGAATGATTATAAAGGAGCAATCGATGACCTGACAAGGTTCATCAGTAGTTCACAGCCAAGTGGATTTGGTTATTATTATAGAGGGATCGCATTTTTAAAGCTGAATAAATTAAATGAGGCTAAAGAGGATTTACAAAAAGCATTGATTCTTGGTTATAAAAAGGCAGAGGAAATATTAAATTCTATTAGAGTCTAATAGTTTATATAAATTCAAGAATTCAAAAAGCTAAACTAACACAGAAGATAATCGAAGTTTAATAACTTATCCCTTCCTCAAATTACAGGCATTTAATTTACAAACCATATTGGAAATTGAGTATAACTCCGGGAGGAAGTGAAGCTACGCTTGACATACCTGCTGAAATATTCCACCCCATATTCTCAGAAGCATTTTTATTATATGCAGCTGCTAACCTTGCAGCATTAATGGCACTTGCAACTCTGTTCAGTACAAGTGCGCCTATTACAAATCTTAAATTATTATGAGCCTGTTCGCCGGCAGTCCACATTGTTCTATAAGCTACCCTGTCACCGCCTGTCCATTTCCAATAATCCTGGGGACTATTGTACATTTTACTGAATTCACCATTCCGCGCCATATCATCATTGTACTCATTGATATCAGAATAAATCCCGATATTGGTAAAATAATCATCGCTCTTACCTGCAAGATTTACACCTCCGTTGGATGCTGCAAAGGAATGATACCTTTCTTTCTGCCAGTTTGAATATTGGTTCATCCCGATGTATGTCCCCCAGAATATCCCCTCTGCAATTGTAAAATATTTGCCGATGGTATAGTTCCCGGCATAAAGTTCCCCCATACCCGGCAATATTATAGAATAGGTAATAGCAAGCAGTACACTCTTTTTACTGAATTCCTCTTTGACAGGAAGCGGATCGCTGTTTCCTGAAATCATATTCTGCTTTAATTCATTTTTTAAAGTAAGGATATTCTTTGCGGCTTGTGGAAATATTGTAATTGTAAATAGGAAAAGTATAACGAATATTTTATTCATAATTTTTAATGGTAATTATATGTTTAACAAGCTATCAAATCAACTGATTTTTTATTACCTAAAATGTTACCGCGGCAGAAGTTATCCCTAACACCTTCGATCTTAACAATTGAAAGTTCATTGACGAGCATAGGATCAAAGTTATTTGACACTCTTACATAGTTAGATGAGAATCCTTTCATAATCCCATTATTATTTTCAGATTCAAATAATACCTCAAGTTCCTTCCCGGTCATCGATTCATAGAATAGGCTCTTCTTCTTATCGCTAAGTATCCTGAGCATGTTGTTCCTTCTTTTCCTTTCTAAAACATCTACACTACCCCTCATTGTAATTGCTTTTGTATCAGGACGTTCGGAATATGTAAATACATGAAGATAGGAAACAGGCAGGTCTTTTATAAAATTATATGTAACAATAAAATCTTCTTCGGTCTCTCCGGGAAAACCTACTATAACATCAACCCCAATCCCTAAATTGTCTATCAATTCATTTGCCTTATTTATAACTCCGGAGTAATACTCCGTCTTATATCTCCTCTGCATAAGTTTTAATATTTTAGGGCTCCCGCTCTGTAATGGTATATGGAAATGTTTACACATCTTCTCATTCTGCTGTGTGAGCTTTATTATTTCATCTGTTAAAAGATTAGGCTCTATTGAACTTATCCTAATCCTGAAATTCCCATCCACATCTGCCATTCTTCCAAGCAAATCATACAACTTTGCATTATAAGATTTGCCATAATCACCTACATTTACTCCGGTAAGTATGATTTCTTTATATCCCCTGGCAATTAGATGCCTGAATTCCGTTAGAACACTTCCCGGTTCCATGCTCCTGCTGTTTCCTCTTGCAAGCGGTATAGTGCAGAAAGAACAATTATAATCACAACCATCCTGTATTTTGAAATATGCCCTCGTCCTTGAATCTGCATCGGTTGAATTGGATGCACCGAATTCATTGCTGTTGTTTATAGGCGAAACATAAATACATGCTAGTTCCTTTTTCTCAAAATCTTCCAGCAGTGAAAATAGCTTTAGCTTTTCATTGCTGCCAAGAATAGCATCAACGCCTTGCATATGTGATATCTCCTCAGGACGTAGCTGAGCATAACAGCCTGTCACTATAACATATGCATTGGGATTCTGTCTTAAAGCGCGCCTCACTAACTGGCGGCATTCACGGTCGGCATGCTCTGTAACTGTGCATGTGTTGAATACATATATATCCGCTTTCTCTTTAAACTCTACAACTTCATAACCCTTATGAAGGAACTGGTTCCCTATTGTTGAGGTTTCAGAGAAATTCAGTTTGCATCCTAATGTATGTAAAGCTACAGTTTTGCTCAAGGTATCATTTAAAATTAAAGAGCGGGAATAATCCCGCTCTATATCTTAATAAATTAAGAATTATTTCTTCTCTGAGGAACCGGCTGATGGATCATCCGGAACTTCGAAGATTGGGAAATCAGAAGTATCAATGGAGCCTGTATCTACATTCATGATATCCTGGACACTTACTCTTTCAAGTTTATGTTTATCCAGGTATGCCCTAATCTCATCTTCAGATTTTTCCTTTATTGCTGCAATAGCACTAAGGACAATCTTCTTATTTTCTTTATCGAACTCAAGTATCTTCAAAGAAAGTACATCATCAATCGGAAAATGATTGGCAATATTCTTCACTTTGTTAGGAACTAGCTGTGTGGTCGGAACAAAGCCGTCAACCTTCTCAGGTAGTTCAGCAATAAGTCCCTTCTCTATAATTCTTACAACTTTACCGGTTGTTATTGTTCCAACATTGTAAACTTTCTCAAAGGTATCCCATGGATTATCTTCCACTTGTTTGTGTCCAAGTGAAATCTTTCTCTGGTCGATATCAACACCTAATACTATAACTTCTAACTTTTCACTCTTCTTAACAACTTCCCCGGGATGGCGTATTTTCTTTGTCCATGATAGATCAGAAATATGTACTAAGCCATCTACTCCCGGTTCCAATTCAACGAATACTCCGAAGTTTGTAAGGTTCCTTGCTACTCCTGAATGTCTTGAACCAACAGGATATTTAAGCATCAAAGTATCCCAGGGATCCGGTTCTAATTGCTTAATGCCAAGGGAGATTTTCTTCTCATCCTTATCCAGACTAAGAATAACCGCCTCAACAATCTGTCCCATAGCAACAACCTGTGAAGGGTGTTTTATATGCTGAGTCCAGCTCATTTCTGAGTTGTGGATTAAGCCTTCAATGCCTTTCTCTATTTCTATAAACGCGCCGTAATCTGTTAATGATACAACACGACCGGATACTTTATCACCGATCTTTAACTTGTTCTCTATATCTTCCCAAGGATGCGGCAGAAGCTTCTTTAAGCTTAAAGATATTCTCTTTTTCTCTTCATCGAAATCTGTTACAACAACCTTAATTGTCTGGTCAAGTTTAACAACTTCATTAGGATGGTTAATTCTTCCCCAGCTTAAGTCTGTAATATGTACTAAACCATCAACGCCGCCTAAATCAATAAATACACCGAAGTCTGTAATCGCTTTAACAGTTCCTTCAAGTATCTGACCTTTTTCAAGACTGTCAAGAATAGCGTGTCTCTGATCTGCAATCTCTTCTTCAACTAGAACTTTATGTGAAACAACGACGTTCTCTGTTGGTACATTAACCTTAACTACCTTAAAGTCCATCATCTGTCCTACAAAAGCATCAAAGTCTCTGATAGGACGGATATCGATCTGCGATCCCGGAAGGAATGCTTCCATGCCCATAAGGTCAACAACCATACCGCCTTTGATTCTTTTGAGAATTTTACCCTGAAGTATTTCACCGGTTTCATGTGCACCGATAACTTTTTCCCAGATTCTAAGGAAGTCAGCTCTCTGCTTGCTTAGGACAAGATTTCCTTCCTGATCTTCAACACTTTCAAGAACAACTTCAATTTCTCTTCCTACCTTTATGTCTTCGTATTCTTTGAATTCGCTTTTGGGAATTGATCCTTCTGATTTGAAACCGACGTCTATTATTACATTATCATCCTGGATACGGACGATTCTGCCTTTAATCATTTCTCCTTCTTTTACATCTCTGAAAGAATCGGAGTACAGTTTAGCTAATGTTAAGAACTCTTCCTTTGAATAGGTTTCGTCATTAAAACTCTTTTTAGCTTTTTCGTAATCAT
>JARLHD010000140.1 GCA_031292435.1 Ignavibacteriaceae bacterium | reverse complement strand
GGCGGTAAGGAGTTCCAAAGCCTGCGGTACTGCTTCTTTTTCAATAAGCATTGCACCAAGAACCGCAGCTTCAATTTCAGGAACGGCGGGTGGTTTTACATCAGCAGGTACAATTGAATCTAAATTTGTGTTTTTATTATTCTTTGACATATTATGCCGAACATTTTCAAAATTATTATTTCTTTTCGGTTACTAATTCATCATACAATTTTCTAAATGCCTGGACGTCTTCCCAGCATCCTCTTTTCCAATTAGGATTTCGAAGCAAAGCAGCAGGATGATAAGTAACCATCACTTTCCTACCCTCATATTCAAAAACCTTTCCACGTAAATTGGTGAGAGAGTCATTATTATGGAGTAACCCATGAGCTGCTGTTAAACCGACACAGAGAATTACCTTTGGATCGACAAGCTCAATCTGCTTTTTCAGATATGGCATACAAGTATCCATTTCTGTAGGAGTTGGAGTCCTGTTTCCCGGAGGACGGCATTTAACAATATTAGCAATATACACATCGTTTCTCTCAAACTTAATAGCTTTAAGAATATCATTAAGTAATTTGCCGGCTCTACCGACAAATGGGATACCCTGTTCATCTTCTTCGGCACCCGGTCCTTCTCCAAGAATAAGAGCGTCTGCATTGGGATTTCCAGTACCAAACACGAAATTTTTTCTTGTATCACCTAAAGAACATTTCATACAATTACAGATAAGGTTATTCAGTTCCTCAAGAGATTTAGCTGTATGAAAGGTTTCCGGAACTATTTTGGTTTTTCGTTTGATTATAATATTCTTCTCCTCATCAAATAATATATCGCCGAATATTTCACTTTGAACTTTCAGTGCGTCTATTATTTCTTTTTTCAGGTCATCCATTTGATTTAAGAATTTCAGAGATTATTATATTAGCTGCCTGGAATTTTGACATTAGGGGGAAAACAACAGGTTTACCATTCTTATGAATAACAGTTATTCTGTTAGTATTATATTCGAATCCACTATTTTCATCCTTAAGGGAATTAAGGACTATCATATCAAGATTTTTGTTCTTTAATTTCTTTAAGGCATTCGCTTTTTCATTATGAGTTTCAAGAGCAAATCCAATTAATTTTATACCTGCAGAGGTTAAAGATGATAAGATATCGTCAGTAGGAGTTAATTTAATCTGATCCAGTTTATCTTCTTTTTTCAATTTCTTAGAGGCGATTTGAGCAGGTTTATAATCTGCGACAGCTGCGGCCATAATCAGAATATTATTATTCTTAATTTCCTTATGTACGGCTAATTTCATATCAGAGGCAGAACGCACATTGATTAACTTAATTTCAGGATAGATATTTTCATGTACCGGACCTGAGATCAGGGTTACATCTGCTCCTCTGAGGAAGGCAGCCTTTGCAAGATTGTAACCCATTTTACCAGATGACCTGTTTCCAATAAATCTTACCGGATCAATATCCTCATTGGTTGGTCCTGCGGTAATTAATATTTTCTTATTCTGAAGATCTTTGTTGTAACCACTCAAAATGATTTCAGCCGCATCAATGATTTTATCTATGCCGGCGAGTCTTCCATCTCCCTCCAGACCGGAAGCCAATTCACCTTTTTCAGCCATAACGAATGAGCAGCCCATTTCTTCAAGCAGCTGAAAATTCTTCTGTGAAATTTTATTATCATACATATCCATATCTGCAGCGGGGGCTATCAATAAGGGAGAGCGTAGGGCAGAAACAACAGTCAATAGAGCATTATCTGAAAAACCGGCAGCTATTTTAGCAACAGTATTGACTGTACAAGGAGCAATAATCATTAAGTCAGCCCAGAGAGCGAGGTCAATATGCCATGTTTTCATTGACGCCCCATTTAATTGGGAGTCAGGGAAGATATTTACAACTACATCATTTTTAGAAAGGGAAGAAAAAGTAAGCGGCTGTACAAACTGAAGAGCCGAAGGAGTCATAACAACTTTTACTTCGGCGCCTCTTTTAATAAGTTCGCGGGTTAACCGGCATGCTTTATAAGCAGCAATTCCTCCGGTTACACCTAGTATAATCTTTTTACCGCTTAGCTGGTCATCCTGCATTATTTAATCATTTTTTATATTCGAATTCAATTTTCCCATTAAGAAGTTCATTTATAGCTTCTATATGGGGCTTTTCCTTTTTCTCAAAGTCGAGTGAAATTTTAAGTTGAGCAGGGTTCATAATATCTTCACTATCATCTTCATTTGCAGAAACCGGAATTGTACTAACAAGAGCATTGTAAGCAATTTTTATATCATCGTTTATCTGCCGGGCTCTTTTTGAAGCAACAATTATCGCTTCATAAACATTTGCAGCTTTTTTATCTATTTCCCTTAAATCAACCGGTGTTATTTCCATTAATTACTCCTATCTATTATTTTTCCAATTAAAACGTTAATCTCATTATATGCAGTGTTAAGATCATTATTGACTACAAAATAATCAAATTTATCCTTATGACTCAACTCCATTTTAGCTCTCTCAATCCGCTTCTTTAGATCCTCCTCATTTTCAGTCTTTCTTTTTTTAAGCCGGATAATGAGCTCATCGAGACTGGGAGGAGCGATATAGATTAAAATAGCCTCAGGATAAATCCTTTTTATTTCAACAGCGCCATGGACATCGACTTCAAGAATAACGGGCTTACCATTATTTACACGGATATCTATAAAACTACGGAAAGTTCCGTAATAATAATCGTAAAATAATTCCCATTCTACAAATTCGTTACTTTGAATTTTATTCTTGAATTCATCTTCAGAAATAAAGAAATAATCTACACCTTCAACCTCATGTTCTCTTTTTTTCCTGGTAGTAGCCGAGACAGAGAAAACGAGTTCCGGAAATTCTTTTAGAATCCTTCTAACAAGAGTTGTTTTACCGGTACCACTAGGGGCAGAAATTACGATTATTTTTCCTTTAATAATTTCCAAGATTACTCAATGTTCTGTATTTGTTCACGGATTTTTTCGATTTCTTCTTTAACCTGGACAACATTATGAGTAATATCTGTAGAAATAGATTTTGACGAGATAGTATTTGCTTCACGATTCATTTCCTGGCAAAGAAAATTCATTTTTCTGCCGGGCTCTTCGTCGGTATCAATACTATCCAGAAAGAATTTCATATGACTTTTTAATCTTACACATTCTTCAGTAATTTCCGCGCGTTCAGCGATAACGGCGAGCTCGAGTTCGAGACGGTCGTTATAGGGAGTAATATCCTGAATGAGCAATTTCATTTTTGTTTTCAGCTTTTCAAAATACTCTGATACACTTGCTATAGATTCTTTTTGAACAGCTTCGATTTTATTAGTAATAATTTCAATTCTTTTTCTAAGATCTTTTGCAAGTTCCTTGCCCTCATTTTTTTTCATAATGATAAGCTGATCGAGGGAATCACTTAAGGCTTTTTTAACAAACTCAAATTCTTTTTCAGTAAAACTTGTATTCTCCGCTAAAAATAAATCGCGGTTAGGAATAAGGTGTTCTAATTTAATTTTATCAGTCAGCTTAGCTGTTTTTTTAATTTCCTTAAGAAGGGAGACAAAATTGATAAGCCTTTCTTTATCAATCGCAGTTTCACCTTCAACAAGTCCGGAGGATTTGATCTGGACAATAACCGCTAATTTTCCTCTTTTAACTTTTGATTTAATCAGTTCCCTGATCTCATATTCTTTATTCGAAAGGGCGGAGGATAACTTTAATGAAATATCAAGGTAGCGACTATTAACACTTTTTACTTCAACTTCAGCAGAGAGCCTGGAATTTCCAGCACTTCCCTTCCCAAAGCCGGTCATACTCATAATCATAAAAATCCTAAAAAAGAGAGGTAAAAATAGTCAAATAAGATGAGCTAACCAAAAGGAATTTAATCTATCCCAAACTCAAGTCTGCCAGTAATTGATGCGTCCTGCCTATGAGCGGAGATGACAATTGGAGAGCGGAAATGATTGATAATACGGGAATGACAGATGGGAAGAGAAGGAATGACAAAGATTAGAAATGACGAATATCACAGATAATATTCTCATTTTAGGACAATGAGTTACTGAGTTATTATAGAGTCGCTATAGATTCGTTCATCTCTCGTTCATCTCGGCTTCAGCTTTCGGACAGGAAATAGGGGTGATTTTCATCAAACTGTATCATAATGAGGCGGTTAAGGAGGGTAATAAATGTTTAAGGAAAGGAGTAATAATAAGAGGACATCCCCGAGGAATATTTTTTTACAGCATGGGAAGGGCCACATAATTTTAATCTTAGCGAGCAAGATTAATTAAATCAGGGTTTCATTGGTATCTTAATTCATGATCAAGGAGGAATTGTTTACGCCACAAACCTCCGCCGTAACCGGTGAGCTTACCATTTTTACCTATGACCCGATGGCATGGAATTATAATTGCAATCCTATTATCTCCATTTGCTTTAGCAACAGCCCTGACCGCCTGGATATTACCTATGTGTTCAGCTTGTTCCTGGTATGAGCGGGTAACTCCGTAAGGAATAGTAAGAAGTTCATTCCACACAGCCTCCTGAAAGGAAGTACCCTTTAATAATAACGGAAGATCGAATTTCTTTCTCTTACCGGCAAAGTATTCCTGGATTTGTTTGTTAAGCTCTTCGAAATATTTATTGTTTCCCGGTACAAACTCTGCCTTAAATAGATTACGTAGTCTTTTAATCTGTGTTTCAAGCATTCTCCTATCAACGAATTCGAGCAAACAGATACCATCATTGTTGGCTCCTGCGAGCATAGGTCCAAGGGGAGTTAATATTCTGGTAACAGTTATTAAATTATTATCCTGACTTTTGCCGGGGGATACTCCCAGAGTTTTCCTGAAAGATTCATTAAAACCACTTAAAGATTCATAGCCGGACTCGAAGGCAGCTTCGATAATTTTATCGCCAAATTGAATTCTACCAAACGCATTTCCGATTCTTAGAGTTCTTAAATATGTCTGGAAAGTCATCCCATGATGTTGTTTAAACCATCTTCTTACCCGGGAAGGTTCAAGACCGCGTGTGCGTAAATCATAATCAGTTAACCTTATTCCGGGATTAGAATTTACTTCATTAACCAGGGGCAGCAGCCAATGGGGAATTTCACCCTTATATCCCAGGGGATTACAGACTTTGCATGGTCTATAGCCCTGTAATAAAGCCTCCCGGGATGATTTAAAGAACTCCACATTCTCCTGTTTCGGTTTTCTTGCTGTGCAGGTTGGACGACAGAATATTCCGGTTGTCTTAACACCTACAATGAAAATACCCTCATAGGTTTCATCTTTTTTCAATAAAGCATTATACAATGTTTTTGAATCAGGCAATGATTGTAACATAGACCATATCCTTTAATAGCTGTTCAATTAATAATTACAAATTAAATATAAAACATGATTATTTGTCTGTCGACCGAAAAATTAACAACCATTTTTTATTACCTGAACTGTATATGAACGGTTTAGGTATCAAATATATTACACCAATATTAATTAGCAATTACTTAGTTATTTTTAGCCATATTTATTTACAGTGGCTAAAAATTAAAAATTGGAACTGCTATATATATAGGGGGAAGGTTACAATGAATTTTGAATAGTGGGCAGGTATAAAATCAGAAAGCTTCCCCGATACCAAAATGTATTTCGATTGTTTTGAAAGGAGAAGTAGTAAATATCCATTTATTAGTTTCCGGATTAAATAACTTAAATCCGAAATCAAGACGGAAGGGGGCAATACTTGAATAATATCTGAAACCAAAGCCAACAGCAACAGCTAAATCATTGATCCTGAATTGATTGAAACCGTTCCATGTATTTCCATAATCAGAGAACAGGGCATAACCAACCGATTCAAGTATCTTCTTCCTGTATTCAAAAGAACCCTCTACCAGAACTGTTCCACCCCTAACATTTTCGGGAATAATTATTCCATAATACGTTACAGTATCCTGTGGCACAAGCTGACGTGCCTTCCATCCTCTTACCGAATTGCTACCACCGGCAAGAAAAGTAATATTTGGAGGAATAAGTTCCTGATTACCATTAAGAGCCCGAAGATATCCTGTCTTAAATTTTACACCCAGAACAGAAGAATTATCATGTGCAATTGGGAAGAACATGGAAAAACTTTCCTGCAGTCTATAAAAATATGCGGACTCATAGGAATTCAGTTTAGAAGGCGGGATTTGAACATAAAGTGCAATAACTGAATCAGACCCTACAACATTATTCATAGAATTAGCAATACCGCCTTCAACAATGAAAGATAGGTTATATCCTTTAGTAGGGAAAAACAGGTCATTGGTTTTAGCACTACCGAATTCGGTACCAATTATTGAGGAGAGGCTATTGAATTTAAAGTTAAAGTTTGCATTCTGAATTTTATTGGACACCAGATCATACAGTTCAATATTGTAATATGCTTTAAGCTGGTTAAGAAATGTATAATAAGGCATTTCAAAATCAAAACCTATCCTAGATCCATAAGTAATTATATTGGTTCTAAGAAGGGTTCTTGTTTTATCATAAAGTTCCAGACTGCCATAAATAGGCTTGTTAAAAATATATGGTTGTTCAAGTTTTACAGATAATTCATAATAACCCTGATAAGTTGAGTCCCTATTAGCAGGAGCCCTTAATATATTAGCAAAATTCAGATGAAGAATATCTGTCAAACCTATCTTACCATTTAAAGTTAGTTTGCGGGCATCACCAAGAAAATTTTTCCTAATATATGTTCCGCCAACACCCAGGTTAAATGAGTTCTGGTCATTATCCATTACAATTTCAGGAGAGAGCTCATTCATTTTCCCTATATTTCCTTCAAAATTAATAGGAACATATTGATGGGTTGAATCACTTTTCCCTCCCTCCAGTTTAAGCGACGAAAAGAGACCGGTTCGTGACAGGCGGTTCTGACTATTTCTTATTTTTTCAATATCATAATACTCTTCAGGAGAAATAGCAATGAGTTCTTTAATAAGTCTATCACTAACATAATCTTTACCTTCCCCCTTCTTTACTACATCAATTCCGCTAATTTTATACCTTCTTCCGGGAGATAAATAGAGATTGAGATTAACTCTATCTTTTAAAGTATCTATGAGAATGATCGTAGAGTCGAATTTTGCATTCATATATCCGGTTGTATAGAAATATTCAAGAATAGAGGATACATTATTCTCTATTTTATCCTGACTATACCTTTCAGTTGAATCAACATCATTTTTGTCAGATACCTGCTTTAAGATAATATCCGGGACACGCGTTAAGCCAAGAAGATTTATTTTTCCGTATTTGAACGGTTGTCCCTCTTTTACAATATAATTTAAAGTAACTGTTTTATTTGAAGTGTCTGGTTTATAGTTATAAGAAAATTGTGTTTCAAAAAATCCATTTACCTGATAGAACGATTTTAAGGCCTCAAGATCAATTGGAATAGTAGAAGAATCAAACATGGCAGGAGGATTACCCAGTTTATCATATATGGAATTAAGGAATTTCCATCCCCAGAAAGGGGTTTCTTTACTTTGTATACTATGTTTCAAATCAGAGGACGAAAACTCTTTATTTCCATCAAAATTAATATTGGCAAGTTCATACGTATTTAAATTCTGCGGCCAAATTATTTTAACGCATAAAAAGAATACAAAAAATAGTGTAAGAAGTCTCTTCAATATAAAACCATAATTTTCAAGACTAAATATAAAGGAGAAATTTATTTTATATGTGAAATAATGAGGATAATTAAATATTAATTAAGAACCTTGTCACTGGCAGTCAGTTTAAATGAAGGGTAATCTTTCCCGAAAACATCTATAAAATACTTCCTGATTTCCTGATTACCCGGATCAGAAATATAGAGGAACTCAGGTTTTCGGGGCTCCGAGACCATATGAGCATAATAGGTTTTTTGACTCTTAAAATCTATAATATATGAAAAAACCTCCCCACTGCTGCTCCCCATGAAATAAATCTGCGAATTGTAATATATTAAGTCATTAGGAAAACCCGGAAGGTTAATCTTTTCAATTTTACATTCCTTGAGCGAACCATCAAGCGGTTTTGTCTCATCCTTCTTTTCTAATGTATTATTTTTAATCTCAATAAGATTGAAACTTATTTTTTCATTTTTTTTATCAACTTCAATTACTGCTGCTGCCTGCCGGGTTGTATCCCCCTTAAAATTACCAGTCAGAACAATACCATTATCTGCATGTAATAAAACTTTGGCTGCAATTAATAGAGAATCATAACTAAAAAAGGATTTAACGTTAACCGGAGTTTCATCGGTCACTTTCTTTTGACAACCCATAAGGAATATAAAAAAACCTAAAAAGAGAAACACGTATTTATTTAATGACAACTTTAGTACCTCTTTTTACAATAGAATAAATTTCATCGATATCCTCGTTGCTAACGGCTATGGAACCATCCGTCCAATTAAAGACAAAGGGGAAATTTTTAAATATTGAGTTATACTCTCCGATCCCCTGGATACCAATATTACCTCCTAATTCAGTATCCTGATCGGGACAATCGCCATAATAAAATTCAAAATTCAACTTGTCATATTGTTTTTGCGTAATAATACCTTTTTCAAGCGCTTCCGCTGCATCAGTCAGGTTAGGATAATTTATGCGTAAAAATTTATGATAGCGATTTATGGTATCAAGAGAACAGATCATATATTCACCTACAGGGGTGGCATTATCATTATCCCTGCATTTTGGACTATTTAAATTCGTACCGAAATTTGCCCTGCAAGTTTTTATTAACACGGTATCTTCATAGATACTCAGGGAATAATTTTTCCTGTCAATCAATATAGAAGTATTACTTAGCTTTGAGTATCCTTTTAACCTCATAGCTTCACTCAGCGGTATTTCCCTGATATTTATAATAATACCGTACAAAATTACTCCAAAAATAAAAATTATAATCCCGCCTGAAAAGAAAATAACTTTTTGTAGAGTATTTTTATTGAAATACTGCGGTAGAACAGAAATAATTTTTTTTATGTTCAGATATTTATTTTCCATTAAGCAGGAAAGGATAGTACATATACATTCTAATTAGTCATGGTGAAATTAAAGAATATTTCAAAAAGTTGTTTAAATATAAAATTAATAATGAGTTTGGCAGAAATAAAAATTCCCGCCGGTAGGGCGGGAACAAATATAAGGAGAACGAACAAAGAACAAATTTATTAGCGGCGCTAGTTGGATTCGAACCAACAAGAAAGGTACTGCAGGACCTTTTAGCCTATGTTCCCTGGCTATAGCGCCATTGGGTTCTAGCACTCAATTAAGGTGCCAATTCCTAAATTGCTATTTACAGATTACTTTCAAGCTGTTTAGACATCAACACTTAACACAAATTGCAGTATTTTCTCATTTTGAGAAATAATTGCCTTTTATTAAGCTATTGCTTTCTCACTAATAAATAATTTTTGCAATTCTTTTGCCTTTCTTAATTTCCATGAACCTTTGTGGTAAGCATACCCTGCAATTAAAGGCATCCCGATAGTTGCTTCAGCATAGACCATCTGTTCATACGTAGTTTCAACTTTTCCCCAGGAACTTGCTTCTTTTAAGGTTGATCCGGAAAGAGCTCCATCGCGCTGATCAGCTACAGTTACCTGAATGGCATACTTATGCATATCCGCTTTCCCATCAAGAATATCTGCCGCAACAACAATATCCTGAGTAAAATTTTTAGGAACGCCGCCGCCAATCATCAATATTCCTGTTTCCTTGCAGTTGATTTTTATTTTAGTCAACTCCAGAAAATCTTTTGCAGAATCAATAGATACATGATGTAATGGATTTTCTGTTTGGTGCACTATAAATCCAAAACCGGCGGAACAATCTGAGAAAGCAGGAACAAAAATGGGAACATTCTTTTTATACGCAGCATATATAACTGAATCATCTACTTTCGGACCACCATTATTTTCTAAATATTTCCCCATTTCCCAAATAAATTCCCTTGAAGAATATGGGCGGGGTTCTAAAGAATCACATATTTTTTTACATGTTTCATCACATATTCTCAATTCATCTTCATCGATATATGTATCATAAATTCTATCGATCGCAAGATTCCGAAGCTCGTTATCATTGCTAAACGGAGTACCCAGATAATGCTTAAAACCGAGTGCTTCAAAGAAATCCTGGTCTATCATTATAGCTCCGGTTGATACAATTGCATCAACCATATTATTCATAATCATATCATATACCACTTTCTTCAACCCTGCGCTGAAAAGACTACCTGCCAAAGTTAAAATAACTCCACATTCCGTATCCTTCAGCATCATATCATAAATTCTGGCTGCACGGTTTAAATCTCTGGCAGAGAAAGCCATATGTTCCATTGATTCCACAAGTGAAACAACGTTATGCTGCTTAATATCAATATGCTTTACAGTATCTTTTAGAAAATCTTTCTTATTTGCCATAGTTAACTCCTTCCGTTTTGATCAAATATATAAACTAATTTAAATTTCACAAACTAAATTTCATCTGTTTAGAAAAATATCTTCGCAACCTTAAGTATCCCCTGTTTCCATGGTACCCTGTGTGATACGCCGCTTTTATTTTCAAAATCATTAAGGTGTTCCAGGTACCATTTATAATTACGTACCAGGGCATCTTTATTTGAATATTTAGGTTTATAACCAAGAATCTTCTCCGCTTTCTCAATTGAAACGAAAGAATCTTTTGATGCAGTTTCATACACCCATTTATAAAGCGGTGAAAGCTTTAATGCCTCTAATATTTTAAGTAATAAAATGATTGGCTTTTCAGGGAGCCCCTTTATTTTTTTCCCATGCTTTGCATAATCAAGAACTGACTGGTAATCTTCCTTCATAGTGGTATATTCTTTGGCGCCAATATTAAAAGTATCATTAACAATTTTCTCATCAAGAGTTGCGCAAAGATATATTGCATCACAAAGGTCTTCTACATCTAAAAGCTGATATTTATTCTTGCCGTTTCCAATCATAGGAAATCCGTGACCGTCTTTTGCCCAATCATAAAATAATGCAAATACTCCAAGACGTTCTGGTCCAATAAATGATTTGGGACGAAGAATAGGTACACACATTCCCTTTGCCCTGAATTTCAGGCATTCGCCTTCAGCTTCTATTTTTGCTTTACCATAGGGTCCTACTCCATCTAATTTATCATCTTCAAGCAAAGGATGATGGTCGGGAATTCCGTAAACAGCAGTTGAAGAAATATGTATAAATCGTTTTACATTATTTCCTTGGGATGATTCAAGCAATAGCTTTGTACCAATTATATCAGTAGAAAAAATATCCTCGGGTTTATATAATGGAAGCGCCGCGGCAGTATGGATAACAATATCTATCTCCTTCATTGCCTCATCAACTACTTCCTCATTCCTGATATCACCTTTAATAATTTTTATCTTATCTTTCATATCAGGATAATCAAAATCAGCAGTATCAAGCGAAACAATTTCATGTCCGCGTAAGTGTAAATACCGGACTATATTGATACCAAGAAACCCGGCTCCGCCCGTTATAAGGAATTTCATCTAATTGTCCTGTAATAAATTGAAAAAATAGATTTGAAAATTACTAATTTTGGATAGGGCATCAAAGTAAATTTGGAGAAAAAAGTTCTGCATGAGCCAAAACTTAAAGTTAAATAACAAGAATTATTATTTTTTCAGCTATACAGTTTCGCTTGCTATTCATGTAGTTATCCTTTTATTCTTTTTTATATTTCTAAAAAAAGGAACCGATAATTATTTAGGAAAAGTAATTGATGTACAAATGATCCAGGGTGAAAATACACCCTCAAATTCTGATAACATAATAAAAGAAAAGATTAGAAATATAAAAGTTGAAAAAGCTCCCGATAAAAATGATGTTAAAGAAGAACCCCGGAATGAGGAATCAGAAAATCAGAATAAAACAATACCTCCGGCAAACCCCGAGGCGAATTCCCACCAAATATCAGATTATTATAATTTTGACGGATCGGGAAATGACACAACCGGATTGGAACAGATCTATGCAGAAAAAACTCTAAATGTTAAAATTAAATACCCGGTTGGGTGGACATTCGTTGATCAGGACAGTCACAATAAACTTGACGGTGTAACGTTTTGGGCAGGTAATGGAATTTTTAACCCCCCTCCCTATATTTTCCTTGAGGTAAAAGAAAAATATCTGTTCAATCCCTCCAAATATGAATTCAATACTAAACTTGAAAATTCTACAGCCTATTATAATAGTCCGGAAGAGCTTGAGGGACAGGTTTCCCAGGTATTTTATATCCGTACTGACACGGATCAAGATTTCAGTATCAAACTTATTATGAATGGGAAAGACACTTTTATTGCCTTTCAGCCAATATTCTTTGGAATGATAAAATCCTTCAATTTTGGCAAATCCTTATTTTAACCCTCCCCTCCCTACCGGAAATAATCAACTACAAAACCACCTAACCATTCTGATTAAAAATGCAAAGGGGAGGCTAAGGTGAGTAGTTTCGTATGTCAGATATTATTGCCAAATTGACAATACCTCAAATAATATTTATGCATAATAGGGGAGAGGGCTGTCCAGGTATCTATATCTATTCCGCAATTAGCTTCCAACTATGCAAAAGAGCAACTTGAAAGCAAGGTGAGAGCAACCTGAGAGCAACTTTTAACCACTGCAATTTGTCTTTTTGACATGATAATTACCCCGATACCCCCCTCCCCTCTCGTAGTCGATGTCTCTATAAATTCCCCCAACCCCTGAAAAACAAAATCTTCCTCCACTCTTGTCAATACCTCCCCTTTTTGCCATCCGGATGATCTTACCCCCACGTCAGTTGCTCTATGCTCTAACATTCAGCAGTATTTTTACCTAAGGAGTAACCGAAGGAGTTTTGTTCTGATAATTTTCAAGTTTTGAACTGTAAGACACTTAATGATGTCTCGCTCTTCCTTATTAATGATTGTTAGTAATTGAAACTTTAATTT